>JAUMYI010000216.1:0-2207 GCA_030528705.1 Comamonadaceae bacterium
CCTGCGGCAGGCGGCGCTCGGCGATGTCCAGGTGCGCCAGCAGCTTCACGCGCGAGCCCACGGCCGGCGCCAGGCGCGGCGCGATGACCTCAGCCACGTTGATTACGCCATCGACGCGGTAGCGCACGTGCAGGCCGTCCTCGAACGGCTCCAGATGGATGTCCGAGGCGCGCAGGTCGATGACGCGGCCGATGATGGTGTTGACCAGCTTGATGACCGGCGCCTCGCTGGCCAGGTCCTTGAGGTGCTCGACGAAGTCGGCCGCATCCAGGCCGCCGAGCAGGTCGTCGGCGCTGGCCTCTTGCTCGGCCTGCTGGGCGGCGGCCTCGGCCTGATCCAGCGCGCGCTCGATGTCGCTCTCCAGCCCCAGGTGCGGCACGATTTGCAGGCCGGTGGCCAGGTGCAGGGCCTTGCGCACGAACTCGTCTTGCGGCACGGCCAAGGCCACGCCCAGGCGCTCCTCGCGCTGCCACAGCGCAAAGGCAGTGTGGGTGCGCAAAAAGCCCGGCGCCAGGCCGGGCACTTCCAGCGGCTGCTCCGGGTAGTCGGCGGCCGTGGCCAGCGGCACTTGCAACTGGCCGGCCAGCACCGGCATCAGATCGGTCTCGGAGACCACGCCCAGGCGCACCAGCACGCGCCCGAGCATGCCGCCCATCTCCTGCTGCGCGGCCAGTGCGCGCTCCAGATCGCGCGGCCCGAGCTTGCCGGCCTGCACCAGCAACTCGCCCAGGCGGCGCTGGCCGGGCTGGGCGGCTTGGGGGGGGAGGGGGGCGGCGGTGGCAGTCAGGGACACGGGCAGCTCGAAGAATAGGCGGTGGGAGCGAATGCAGCGGGCATTGTATAAGCGCCGTTCGGCTCTGCCGGGCGGTGGCCGGCGCGCCTGCGTGTGCGGGTGGCAGCGCGACCGTCAGGCTGCCATCGGGCAGGGGCTCAACTGGCTGCCGATGTGGCCGCCGGCGCGCTGTGCCATGCCATGGCCTGGCCGGCGCGCAGGGGCTTGAGCACGGTCTCGACGTAGGGGTAGGACTCGGGCATTTGCCAGCTGCGCTTGTGCAGCGTGATGCGCTCGGTGTTGCGCGGCAGGCCGTAGAAGTCAGCGCCATGAAAGGCAGCGAAGCCTTCGAGGCGATCGAGCGCGCCGGCCTGCTCGAAGGCCTCGGCATACAGCTCGATGGCGGCGGCGGCGGTGTAGCAGCCGGCGCAGCCCACGGCCGCTTCTTTCAGGGGCGCGGCGTGCGGGGCGCTGTCGGTGCCAAGAAAGAACCTGGGATGGCCTGAGGTGGCCGCTTGCAGCAGCGCCTGGCGGTGGGTTTCGCGCTTGAGCACCGGCAGGCAGTAATAGTGCGGTCGCACGCCGCCCAGGAAGATGGCATTGCGGTTGTAGAGCAGGTGGTGCGCGGTGATGGTCGCGGCCAGGTGCTGATCGGCCTCGGCCACGTACTGCGCGGCCTCCCGGGTGGTGATGTGCTCCATGACGATCTTCAGCTCGGGCAAGTCGCGCCGCAGCGGCATGAGTTGCTGCTCGATGAACACCGCCTCGCGGTCGAACAGATCCACCTCGGGGTCGGTCACCTCGCCATGCACCAGCAGCACCATGCCCACATCCTGCATGGCCTGCAGCGCCGGGTAGATGTTGCGCAGCGCGGTCACGCCCGCGTCGCTGTTGGTGGTGGCGCCGGCCGGGTACAGCTTGCAGGCCAGCAGGCCCTGGGCCTTGGCGCTGCGGATGGTCTCGGGCGTGGTGCGATCGGTCAGGTACAGCGTCATCAGCGGCTCGAAGCTCGCCTCGGGCGCCGCCTGGCGCAGCGCATCCAGAATGCGCTCGCGGTAGGCCAGGGCCTGGGCCGCATCGGTCACGGGCGGGCGCAGATTGGGCATGACGATGGCGCGGCCAAACTGCGCCGCGGCATGCGCCACCGTGGTGCGCAGCGCCGCGCCATCGCGCAGGTGCAGGTGCCAGTCGTCGGGGCGGGTGATGGTCAATGTGGTCATCGAAGAGGGCAATCAGAGGGGGCTGTACAGGCAAGCGCGCGGGCGCGGACAGGCCGCGCCGCGCGCAAGGCGCGCAGTATCATCGCTTGCCCGGCCCACTGCAATATTTCCCCCACGAGCCTTGCCATGCGTTGCCGCTTGTTTGCATCCAGCGTGCTGATCTGCCTTGCCGCGCAGGCCGCGCCGCCTGCATCGCCCGCGCCCCCTGCGCACAC
>JAUMYI010000216.1:2307-3893 GCA_030528705.1 Comamonadaceae bacterium
CACAAGCGCCCAGCCAGGCCTTGAGCCTGGCGCAGGCCCAGGCGCTGCTGCTGCGGCATTCGCCGCAGTTGGCCGCCAGCCAGGCCCAGCTCGACAGCGCCCGCCTGCGCCGCGCTGGCATGCAGGGCCTGGGGCGGCCTTCGCTGGCCTTGCAGGCCTCGGGCTATGCCTATTCCGTCAATGCCGACTTGGGTCTGGGCAGCTTGCGCCAGGCCGTGGCCGGTGCGCTGGCGCAGCTGCCGGGTGATTTGGCGCACGCCATGGGCCCGGCCGCAGCCGGGCTGCCGGCCATCCCGGACAGCTACGCGCTGCGCCGGCGCGATGAGCGCGCCTCGGCCAGCATCTCGGGCGTCTGGCCGCTCTACACCGGCGGGCTGACCCAGGCGCTGCGCCACGGGCTGGAAGCGGCCGAGCAAGAGGCCGCCGCCGATGCCAGCCTGGCCGCCGCCAGCCTGCAACGCCAGTTGATCGAGCGTTACTTTGACGCCCAGTTGGCCCAGCGCGCCGCCGCGCTGCGCGAGCGCGCCCTGCAGGCCGTGCGCGAGCACGACCTGGCTGCGCAGCGCATGGAGCAGGCCGGCGTGATCGCCCACGTTGAGCGCCTGCAGGCGCGCAGCGCGCTGGCCGATGCCATGCAACAGGCCCTGCAGGCGCGCGATGCCGCCCGGCTGGCCCAGGCGGCCTTGCACAACAGCCTTGGCAAGCCAGGGCCGCTGCGGCTGAGCACGCCGCTGTTCGTGCAATCACAGCCGCTGCCGCCGCTGGCGCAATTCGTTGCGGCAGCGCAGCGCCAGCACCCAGGGCTGGACAAGATCCAAGCCAAGCGCGGCCAGGCCCAGGCGCTGCACGACGCCCAGCGGGCGCGGCGCAAGCCCGCCGTGCTGGCCTTTGCCAATCACGAGTTGCCCAGCTCGGGCAAGCCCAACTGGGTGGCCGGCGTGGCGTTGCGCTGGACGCTGTGGGACGGCATCGACCACCGCCAGCTGGCGCAGGCCGCCCAGCAGCAGGTGCAGCAGGCCGAGCACAGCCAGCGCCAGGCGTTGCAGGACATCGCCCTGCTGGTGGAAAAGCACTGGCTGGATGCCGAGCACGCGCGCACGCGCTATCTGGCGCAGCAAGACCAGCAGCAACTGGCCCAGGAGCTGCTGCGCCTGCGCCAGGCCGGGCTGCGCGCGGGCACCAGCACGGCGCTGGAGGTGATGGACGCGCAATTGCAACTGGCCCAGGTGCAGACCGAGCGCGCCCAAAGCGCCAACCAATACGTCAAAGCCTTGGCGGCGCTGCTGGAGAGCAGCGGCCAGGGCGAGCAGTTCCAGCACTACCAGCAGCAGGCCGATATCCAGCTCCTGCCCGATGCGCCTTGAGCGGCCCTGAGCCGCCCGGCCCGCATGCCCCCCCGATCGCTTCTTTGCCCATGCCCACTTCTGCCCCGCCCCCCGCCGCCCCGCGCTCCCCGCTGCGCGGCCTGCTCAGTGCCATTTTTGTGCTGGCCGTGCTGGCCTTCGTCGCCTGGGGCTTTTGGCGCGCCGCCCAGCCCGCGCCGCTGTACCTGCAAGGCCAGTTGGAAGTGCGCGAGGTGGACATCG
>JAUMYI010000217.1 GCA_030528705.1 Comamonadaceae bacterium
ATGACACGGTTTTGGGGCCAGCGCGGGGGGCGAAAAGTGCATAACACGCTCTAACCCTAGGTAACACCTGCTGTCCCAGGCCCGCGCAAGCGCCCCGACCTGGGGAAAACCTTGACACTTTTTTGTCACAAAACTGCCTTACCATCGCCCCCGCTTTCAGGGCCTGCTCCCCCCACGGCGCTTGTCGCGCCGCCTGGGCAGGCTCTTTTGGTTTTCACCCGTTTTTCCCAAACACGCAAGGAGTCCCAATGAAACTGCGTCACTTCGCCCTCGCCGCTGCAGCCGCCCTGGCCGTTGGCAGCGCCCAGGCCCAGACTGAAATCCAATGGTGGCATTCGATGCCTGCCGCGCTGGGCGACTGGGTCAACGACCTGGCCAAGCAGTACAACGAAAGCCAAAGCGAATACCGCATCGTGCCCACCTACAAGGGCAAGTACGACGAATCCATGACGGCGGCCATTGCCGCCTTCCGCGCCGGCAATGCGCCGCACATCCTGCAAGTCTTCGAGGTGGGCACCGCCACCATGATGGCCGCCAAGGGCGCCACCATGCCCGTGAGCAAGGTCATGGAGGACGCCGGCCTGAAGTTCGACCCCAGCGTTTACGTGCCCGCCGTCAGCGGCTACTACACCGCCCCCAACGGCCAGATGCTGAGCTTCCCCTTCAACAGCTCCACCACCGTCTTCTACTACAACAAGGACGCCTTCAAGGCCGCCGGCCTGGACCCTGAAAAAGCCCCCAAGACCTGGCCCGAGGTGTTCGAGGCGGCCAGCAAGCTCAAGGACAGCGGCCACAAATGCGCGCTGACCACCAGCTGGATCAGTTGGACGCAACTGGAGAGCTTCTCGCTGTGGCACAACACCTTGTTTGCCAGCGCCAACAACGGCTTTGACGGCAACGGCGCCCGCCTGCAAGTGAACTCGCCGCTGCACCTGCGCCACTTCGAGAACCTGGCCAAGGCCGCCAAGGACGGCAGCTTCGTTTACAAGGGCCGCGGCAACACCGCCGACGCCACCTTCCCCTCGGGCGAATGCGCCATGATCACCGGCTCCTCGGGCCTGTACGCGCGCGTGCGCAAGGAAGCCAAGTTCCCCTACGGCATCTCCACCCTGCCCTACTACCCCGATGTCGAAGGCGCGCCGCAGAACACCGCCATCGGCGGCGCCAGCCTGTGGATCATGGCCGGCAAGAGCGAGAAGGAATACAAGGGCGTGGCCGACTTCTTCCGCTTCCTCTCCAGCCCCGAAGTGCAGGCCGCCAGCCACCAGCGCACCGGCTACCTGCCCGTGACCACCGCCGCCTTCGAGCTGACGGAAAAGGCCGGCTTCTACGCGCAAAACCCCGGCACCGACGTGGCCGTGACGCAGATGATCCGCAAGACCACGGACAAATCGCGCGGCATCCGCCTGGGCAACTTCGTGCAGATCCGCACCATTGCCGATGAGGAAACCGAGCAAATCTGGGCCGGTAAGAAAACCCCCAAGGAAGCCCTGGAAGCCATCGTGCAGCGCGGCAACGAACAGCTCGAACGCTTCGAGCGCGCCAACCGCTGATCGCACTGCGCACGCTGATCACTGAGCGCCGGGCAGCCGGCGCAGCCCCCAAGCCAGCGCCCGCGCTGGCTTTTTTTCTACCCAAGCCCCTGGCTGCGCCAAGCCATGCCAGGGCCTCAGCAGAATAAGAGCCACTCTCGATACCGCCCCGGCCGCCCCGCCAGGCCCAACCCATGCCCCTGCCCGACTGCGCCGCCGCCCTGGCCCGCCACAGCGGCCGCCCCATCCGCGTGCTGCCCGCCGCCCAGGCGCTGCGCATCTCCGGCGCCTTCCCCCTGCATGACCCCGAACGCGCCCTGCGCATGCTCGCCGCCACCCTGGGCCTGCGCATCCGCCAGCGGGGCCAGGGCGCGGGCGCAGTGGCGGAGATTGGCTGAAACGCCGCCTGCGCAAAGACTTTGGCCCACACCCGGCTTGCAGCGCGGCCATGAAAGTAGTAACTTACCTACCTTCTTGGCAACGATGCAAAAGGAGGCCGACCATGACCATCACCACCCTATCCAGCCGGGAGCTGAACCAGGACGTGACGCGCGCCAAGAAGGCCACCCAGCGCGGCCCCGTGCTCATCACCGACCGTGGCCGGCCCGCGCACGTGCTGCTCAGCTTCGAGGACTACCAGCGCCTGACCCGGCAGCAGCGCAGCATTGCCGAGGCGCTGGCCATGCCCGGCGTGGAAGACATCGCCTTCGAGCCCCCGCGCCTGCGCCTGGGCGCCGAGCCGGCCGATCTCGCATGATGTACCTGCTCGACACCAACGTCCTGTCCGAGCTGCGCAAAGTGCAAAGCGGCAAGGCCGATCCCCAGGTCGCCGCCTGGGCGCGCAGCGTGGACGCGGCCGAGCTGTTCATTTCCGCCATCACCGTCATGGAGCTGGAGCTGGGCGTGCTGTCCATCGAACGCAAGGACGCCGCCCAGGGCGCCCTGCTGCGCGCCTGGCTGGAGCAGCGCGTGCTGCCCGAATTCGCCACCCGCACCCTGCCCATCGACACCGCCGTGGCCCAGCGCTGCGCCCGGCTGCACGTGCCGGATCGGCGCGTCGAGCGCAACGCCCTCATCGCCGCCACGGCACTGGTGCATGGCATGCGCGTGGCCACGCGCAACCTGGCCGACTTCGCGCCCACCGGCGTCCCGCTCGTCAACCCGTGGGCGCCAGCGCCATAGAGCGCGTGTTATGCACTTTTGCCCTCCGCGCTGGCCCCAAAACCGTGTAGTCGCAAGGCGGCGCGCGCCGCCAAGGCTGGCTGCCTTGGCAAGCGAGAGGGCGCGGCCAGGGCATGGTTTTGGGGCCAGCGCAGGCCCGCCAGCAATGCGGGCCTGCCTTCAGAACCCGTTCAAAATCCCCGCGCGGCGTGCAAGCAAGCGGATTTGGGCGATCTGCGGCGCAAGCAAAATTTGCCAATAGCACGGGGTGACGAGCGCGGGGTGAAAAGCACGAGATGAAGAGCACGGAATGTCACGGGCTATTGGCCGCGTGATGTGTGCAAGAGGTGGCGCTTTGCATCCCATCCCAAACCGCTTCCTGCCCACTTCTTGCCCACTCGCGCCGAGACCGTGAACAGGCTCTGAGCGCCGGCCTGGGCCTGCGCCACACCGGCAGCCGCTACGCCTACGGCGACAACCAAATCGCCATGCCCGCCCACACCCTGCTGGACGCCGCGCTGCGCTACGAGCGCGGCCCCTGGCAAGCGGCGCTGAGCTTTCAGCAACCTGACCAACAAACGCTACGCCGCCAGCTACGGCTGAGGCTACTAGAGCGCACCGTGACGGCCAGCCTGAAGTACCGCTTCTGAAGCGCAGCCCGGCAACTGCCGGGCCGACAAGCCCCACGTCGCCCATTGCACCTACGGCTGCTTCTACGGCGAGCCGCGCAAAGTGACGGCCAGCGCAACCTGGCGCTGGTGAGCGCCCGCCGGGCCGTGGCATGCACCGGCCCGGCGCTGAGTTTGCGCCTGGCACGGCTGACACCCACAAAGACCGAGCGCAGCTGCGCCAAGCTGCCATCATGCGAAGGCGCAGTCCAGGCGAAGCGGCGGCCTCAACGACCGCGACGGCCCGCAACACGCCCTGGGGAAACAGGGCGCGAGGGCGCAGTGGCTTTGCGCCATGAAAAAACCCCTTGCAGGGCAAGCTGCAAGGGGTTTTATTTTGGCGGAGCGGACGGGGCTCGAACCCGCGACCCCCGGCGTGACAGGCCGGTATTCTAACCAACTGAACTACCGCTCCTGGTAGCGGAGCGTTCGCCGGTTTTCGATGCAACCGGCCAAGTGCTCTGGACTTGGCGACCCTACGGGGATTCGAACCCCGGTACCCACCGTGAAAGGGTGGTGTCCTAGGCCT
>JAUMYI010000218.1 GCA_030528705.1 Comamonadaceae bacterium
CTCCGGCCTCTACGTCCCGAACGTAGCGCTCTACCAGGCTAAGCTACACCCCGATACTGGCCGGCCATCACAGCAATGCAATGACGCAGCCGCCTCCACGGCGGCGCGTATTCTAAGCTGTTTCGAGGGCTGTTTTGGCGAGTTCAGCCATGCCGCAAACCCCAGGGGTTGTTGAGATTGAGTGTTGCAGCGGTGTTTTCGGGCAAAACTCCACAGCTGCTGCGTTGAAAACGCTTGCAAGCTGTCCTTGCCTTGCGCGCGTTTTCGCCTTTGCATCTGTGGCTTTTGCCTCGAAAAACCGCTTCGCAAACCCAATCTCAACAACCCCTAGCGCCGGGAAATTTGGCGACAATCGCGCTCTTGCCGCCTGCCCAGCCCATGAATCTGCCTGAAATCGTCGACGCCACTTTTGCGCCTGAGGGGGCGCTGGCCAAGGCCAACCCGAGCTACAAGCTGCGCGAAGGCCAGCTGCTCATGGCCCGCGCCGTGGCCCACACATTGAACGACGGCGGGGCGCTGGTGGTCGAGGCCGGCACGGGCGTGGGCAAGACTTTTGCCTACCTCATCCCTGCCCTGCTCAGTGGCGAGCGCATTCTTGTCTCCACCGCCACCAAGGCCCTGCAAGATCAGATTTTCTTTCGCGACCTGCCCTTTCTGCGCAAGGCCCTGGGCATCTCCTTGCAGGCCGCGCTGCTCAAGGGGCGCAGCAGCTACCTGTGCCCCTATCGGCTGGAGCTGGCCGAGGCCGAGCTCGATGGCAGCAGCGAAGGCCAGCTGCGCTGGCTGGCGCGCGTGCGGCGCTGGGCCAACACCACGCAATCGGGCGACATGAGCGAGATGCCCGGCTTTACCGAACGCTCGCCCCATCTGCCGCTGGTGACCTCCACGCGCGAGAACTGCCTGGGCTCGCAATGCCCAAGCTTTGCGCAGTGCTACGTCAACAAGGCGCGCAAGCAGGCCCTGGCCGCTGACCTGGTGGTCATCAACCACCACCTGTTCTTTGCCGATCTGCAAGTGCGCGAAAGCGGCATGGCCGAGCTGCTGCCCAGCGTGCGCGCCGTGGTGATCGACGAGGCCCACCAATTCAATGAAACCGGCGTCAATTTTCTGGGCGAGCAGTGGAGCAACTCCCAGCTGCTGGACTTTGCGCGCGAAACCCTGCGCACCTGCAACAAACTGGCGCGCGGCCTGGGCGACTGGGCCCAGCTGGTGTTCGAAGTGGATGAAGCCTGCAAGCAGTGGATGCGCTGCGTGGGCGAGGCCAGCAACCTGCGCCTGAACTGGGACGAGGGCGCGCCCGAAGGCATTGCCGCACAAGCCTGGCAGCAAGCCTTGCAAGCCCAGGCCGACGCCTTGCACGCCCTGCAACAGGCCTTGCAAACCGTCAAGGACTCCGCCCCGGAGCTGGCCCGCCTGGAGCAGCGCTGCCATGCCCACTGGCAAAAGGCGCGCCTGTTTGCCGGCCCAGCCAGGCTGGGGCGCGTGCGCTGGATGGAGATCGGGCAAGTCACCATCCGCATGGTGGAAAGCCCGCTGGACATTGCCGAAGACATGCGCGCGCACTGGCGCCTGGGCGCAAGCGGCCAAGCCTGCCACGTCACCGATGCCGCCGCCGATGCCAACGCCGATGGCCATGCCCCGCAAGCGGCCCCGGCGGCCAGCACGCCCGGCCTGCCTGCGCCATCGCATGCCTGGATTTTCACCTCCGCCACCCTGGGCGCCGATGCCAGCCTGAGCCACTTCACCCAGGCCTGCGGGCTAGAGGCAGCACAGATCCTGCAAGTGCCCAGCCCGTTTGACTTCGCCCGCCAATCCATGCTGTACGTGCCTTCGGACATGCCCGCGCCGTCCGACGCGCAGGCCCACGGCCTGGCCGTGGCTGAGCTGGCCGCGCAAGGCGCGCTGGCCCTGGGCGGGCGCACCCTGGTGCTCACCACCACACTCAAGGCCTTGCGCCTGATCGGCGATGCGCTGCGCGCGCAATTGGGCAGCGACAGCGGCATCGAGGTGCTGGTGCAGGGCGATGAATCCAAGCAGCGCCTGATGCAACGCTTTCGCCAGCCCGCCAGCGCCACGCAGCATGGCCGCGTGCTGGTGGCATCGGCCACGTTCTGGGAGGGCTTTGACGTGCCCGGCAACGCCTTGCAGCTGGTGGTGATCGACAAGCTGCCCTTTCCGCCGCCGCACGACCCGCTGGTGCAGGCACGCGCCCGGCGCTACGAATCCCAGGGCGAAAACGCTTTTGCCCGGCTGTTCGTCCCCGAGGCGGCCATTGCCCTCAAGCAAGGCGCTGGCCGGCTCATCCGCACCGAGACGGACAAGGGCATTTTGGTGCTGTGCGACCCGCGCATCGTGCACAAAGGCTATGGCCGGCAGCTGCTGGCCAACCTGCCGCCCATGGCGCGCATGCGCAGCCGCAGCGGCTTTGCCGAAGCCGTGCGCCGCCTGGCCGCACGCAATCAGCAAGATGGCGCCGCCGCCCCGGCCAGCGACAGCACGACCGACGACGACGCAGCCAACACCCAGGCATAAGGCCACGGCCTTCAAGGCCTTGCGCTCTGAAAGGGATGGCTCAAGCCTTGAACACTTCCAGCAGGCGCTCCAGCCCGCCTTGGTTGATGGCCACCTTGGCCTGGGCGCGCACGCGCGGCTTGGCGTGGAAGGCCACCGACAGGCCCACGGCCTGCATCATCGGGATGTCATTGGCACCATCTCCCACGGCGATGACCTGCTCGGGCGAGATGCCCATCAGCGAGGCCAGATCCAGCACGGCGCGGCGCTTTTCCTCGCCATCGCAAATATCGCCCCAGGATTGGTCGAGCATGCGCCCGGTGAGCACGCCGTCCTGCACCTCGAGCTGGTTGGAGCGCGCAAAGTCCAGCGCCAGGCGCTGCTTGATGCGCGCGGTGAAGAAGGTAAAGCCGCCGGAGACCAGCATGGTCTTGAGGCCGGCGCGCTGGCAGGCCTGCACCAACTGCTCAGCGCCGGGGGTCAGGGCCACGCGCTCGGTATAGACCTGCTCGAGCTGCGCCAGCGTCACGCCCTGCAGCAGCGCCACGCGCTGGCGCAGGCTTTCCTTGTAGTCGGTGATGATGCCCTGCATGGCCGCTTCGGTGATGGCGGCCACTTCGGCTTTTTTGCCCACCACGTCGGCAATTTCATCCACGCATTCGGAAGTCACCAGCGTGGAGTCCATGTCGAAGGCGATAAGGCGAAAGTCTTTGAGCGCCAGCGGCGGCTCGATGCCTTGGATTTCCAGGCCAGGGGCCCATTCTTGTTTGCTCATGGGGTGCTCGATCGTTGGGTTGGGGTCACAGAGGGCTGGGCCGCAGGTGGGGGCGAAGGCGCTTCGGGCTTGGGAATCTCAAACTGCACAGGCAGCCCGACTTGCCCGGCCTCGGGCTTGCCATTGCGCGTGCCCGGTTGCAGGCGGGCCTTGCTGGCCGCTTCCAGGGCTGCGGCATCCAGCTCGGCGTGGCCGCTGCTTTGCTTGATGTGCGCTTGCACCACCTGGCCTTGCGCGTCGTAATGCAATTCGACGACGGCCTTGCCTTCCAGGCCCTGCCGCAGGGCCTTGGCGGGGTACGGCACGGCCAGCGCGTACAGCAAGCTCGGAGGGGTCACGACCTCGGGCTTGGAAGCGCAACCGGCCAACACAGCCAAGGCCAGGGCCGCCGCGCAGCCGGCGCGGCACAGTGGGGGCAAAGGTAAAGCCAGCATGGGCACATCCTCAAACAGTGAAAACGCCTGCGGGCCAGGCCAGCTTTGTTGCCTGGCCCGCGCGAGTGGGCATCACTCAATGGCCTTGGTGATGTCCTCCACCACCTTCTTGGCGTCGCCAAAGACCATCATGGTCTTGTCCATGTAGAACAGCTCGTTGTCCAGCCCGG
>JAUMYI010000219.1 GCA_030528705.1 Comamonadaceae bacterium
AGCAGGAGCAGGGCTTGGCTCTGGGGCTGGGGCCGGCGAAGGCGATGGCGTGGGCGCAGGCGGGCTGCTCGGGTTTGGAGGCGGGGCGGCCGCTGGCGGGTTTTGCGCGGCCCCGCCCGGCGCCAGCGTCGGGCCAGGGTTAAGACCGGGGTTGGGGCCAGGCGCAGGCGGTATGCCCGGCGCAGGCGGGACTGCATCATCCCCCCCGCCGCCACAGGCGGCCAGGGTAAAGGCCAGCATGGTGGACAGGCTGCTGGCATTGCGCAGCGCCGGCGCACCCAGCGCCGCACCAATGCCCAGCAGGCTGCCCAGCAAGTGCCTGCCTTGCAGCGCCGTAGCAGGCGGCGCGGCTGGCAGGGTCTGCTCTGGCTCTGCCTGTGCAGGCAGTGGGCTTACTGCATCACCCAGCGGGCGAGAGGACGAGCTCGACATCGTGTAACCCCCATGACGAATCAACATGGCCAACGTGACACAGGCCACGAACATGCAGCGCAGCGTGACCAGCCCGGCTCGCAGCCCCAAAGCCCGAGGAGGCCGAGCACACCGCACCGGCCATCTTGCCCTTCGCGGCCTGGCCTGGCAAGGCTGCGACCAGGCGTGCGGCGTAATCTCCTCAAGTCAACCCAGGAAGCCTTGCACGAGCCACAGCGCCCTGAGGTCTGAGCCTCAGCGGATTCGTGCCGGCACCTGCCCCAGGTACCTGCGCCCCAGGCGCTTGAAGAACCTTGCCTTCAGCCCAAGAACCCCAAGTTGTTGCTGGCGAAGTTGCCGATGTTGGGCACGATCAGGCGCATTTCCGAGTCGCTCACGCCGAACCAGCGCGCCAGGGTGGCTGCGTATTCGTCCACCGAGGCGGTGGGGATCATGCGTCCCTGGCCTACGTCCAGACCGTTGATGGGGTCGAAGTCCGCATCGACGCGGTAGATCGGCGTCTTGCCGTAGATGCCGCCCTTGACCGCGCCGCCGAGGATGAGGTGGGTGCTGCCCCAGCCGTGGTCGGAGCCATTGCCGTTGGTGACCATGCAGCGCCCGAACTCCGAGGCGGTGAAGGCCGTGACCTTGTCGGCCATGTTCAGCTTGCGCATGCTTTCGTAGAAGCCGTAGAGCGCGTCGTTGAGTTCGGTGAGCTTTTCCGGATGGCGCGTCCTGAGCAGGGCGTGGTCGTCAAAGCCCGTCATCGAGACGAAGAACACCTGGCGGCGCACGCCGATGGCGCTGTTGCCGGCGATGAGCCGGGCCACGATGGCCAGCTGCTGGCCCAGGTTGGTATCGGGGATGTCCGCAACCTTGTCCTGCGTGCCAATGGCCAGCATGGCATCGACCTTGTCGCTGGCGGCCATAGAGCGGCGCATCATGCGGTTGAGCTCTTCTTCGAGCATGTGCGGGCGCGCTTCGGTCACCAGCTCGCGCAGCACGTCCTGGCATTGCCTGGTGCCAATGCAGCCGCCGGACTGGTTGTTGAAGTCGCGCACCCGCGCCGCGCCCTGGGTACTGATGCGGTAGGTCAGCGCGCTCTGGCCGGAGATGAACACCGCCTGGCCTGCGGCCGAGATGCAGGCAAAGGTGGAATCGGTCGCGCCGCTGGCCAGCGCCAGATCGCCTATGGCCCCGCCCCAGCCCTTGACCGAGCCTTCGGCGTGCGAGCTTTGCCAGACCGATTGCTGGTCGTTGTGCGAGAACAGCTTGGGCGGCAGCGGCACCGAGCGTTTGTGATATTGCTCCAGCGTCGTGGGCACGATCAGTGGGCCGACGTTTTGCTGGATGGCCAGCACCCCCTGGTCGTAGAGCTTTTTCAGGCCGCCCAACTGCGGCGCCAGCGCAAAGCGCTGGCCGCTGGGCTGGCCCGCGCTGGCTGCCAACGTGGTGGCCGCCAGGCTGGCGCGCGGGGTGGCAAATTCCAGACGCATCTGCGCATAAGAGGCGTAGCCGGCGTCATCGACGCGGATCAGCGTGTTGCCGTTGTCGTTGCCGCCGTAGAGGAATACGCAGACCAGGGCCTTGTAGTCATTGCCGGCATTGAAGGCCGCGGCCTCGCTGATGGCCGCCAGGTTCATCGCCCAGGGCGCAGCGGCCCCGGCCAGCCCCAGTTGCCCGAAGCGGCGCAGGAAGGCGCGGCGCGAAGTGGTATTGAAATCGTCCATGATTAGTACCTTTTCTTTGTTATTTCTGCACGATGTACTCGGGGCAGCACATCACCATGAAGATGGCTGCGCGCACGCGGTTGGTGCGTGACTCCTCGCCGCCCCCAATCCAGACGGACTCGGCCGCCTGGGCGATGCGCTCGACCGTGCGCTGCGACAGCTGGCCGCCGGCCAGTATCAGGTTCAGGTAGCGCACCAGCCGCAGGGGCTCCTCCACCATCGTCAGCTCATGGCGGTAGTTGCCCTCCACCTGGTGCCAGCTGCGCAGCAGCGCATTCATGGTGTTGATGTAGCCCACGACCGTGTATTCATCCAGGATTTGGAACTCCGGCGCCGTGGCTCCCTTGGCTGCCATGGCCGTTTGCGGCGGGATGTAGCCGGGGCGGAAGAAGTTGAACACCGACATGCTGTTGAGCGGCGACTGCCCCACCTCGCCCGTCAGGTCGTACATGGGGAAAGAGGCCTTGTTGGGCGCGCCGGGCCTTTTGCGCGCCTTGAAGGTCGCGCCCCATTGGGCAATGCGCAGCATGGGCTCGCGCAGCTTGCCGAAGTCTTGGGGCGCCCTGCCCTCGGTGGCGGCCATGACTTCCGGGTCCAGCAGCACGGCCTTGATCACGGCCTTCATGTCGCCGCGCTCGCCGCGGCCGTTGTTGGCAAAGGCCGCGGCCACGCGCGCCACGTACTGCGCGCTGGGGTTGCTGGTGACCAAACGCTGGATGAGCTGGCGGCCGATGAAGGGCCCAACGTTGGGGTGGTTGAACAGCAGATCCAGCGCCCAGTCGAGCTTGCGCCGGGCCGGCTCGGAGCCGGCCATGGTCTGGCCAAACAGCGTCACGTCCTCGGGCGAGTGCAAGTCGGGCTTGAGGGCCATGGAGTTGCGCACGCGCTGCGGGTTCGTGGCGCGCACGTGGCCTCTCTCGTCGTAGTCCCAGCCGGTGAAGACGCGCGCCATGTTGGTGACGGTCTCCTGCGTGTAGGTCTCGATGGGCTTGCCGCCGGCCAGCTTCAGGCTGCCATCCTGGTTGAGTTCGTACAGGCCGATGGAGAACAGCTGCATGACCTCGCGCGCGTAGTTCTCATCGGGGATGCGGCCTCTGCGCGGATCGGCGCGGCGGTTGCCCAGGCTGCTCAGGTACGCGCCCATGGCCGGGTTGAGCGAAATCTCGCCCAGCAGCGTGCGGTAATTGCCAAAGGCATTGCGCATCAGCAAGTCCCAATACGCCGCCATGGCAAAAGTGGGGGACTCGATAAACACCTCCCGGCTGGACACCACGAGAATTTCCGACAAGGCCAGCGCCACCCGCTTGCGCACGCCATCGACGGGGTTCATCAGCAGGAACCACGACATGTAGCCCGCGTACTGCGTGTTGAGGTGCTCCTGGGTGTTCAGGCCCTCGCGCATGGCCCATTGCCAGCCAGTCATCTCGCGCTGCGGCGCGGCCAGCTGCGCGTCCAGCCAAGGCTCATAGCCCATTTGCTGGATCTCGGCAATCTCTTGCTCCGTCACGTAATGCTTGCAGCGCAAAATGAACGCGGCCGCCTGCTCGGGCGTTTGCGGCCGCCGCACACCCGGTGGCGTGGGCGACGGGCTGGGCGACGGGGCGGGATTGGGCGTCGGAGCCGGTGCGGGCGCAGGATTGGGGGCAGGCGCCGGCGTGGGACTGGGCGCAGGCGATGGCGTCGCGCCTGGCGGCGCAGGCGTGGGCGCGGGGCCCGGCGCAGGCGTGGGCG
>JAUMYI010000220.1 GCA_030528705.1 Comamonadaceae bacterium
CCACGGCTGACGCCGATGCAGCAGCCAAGCCGGCGGCCAGTGCCGCCACCAGCGCCACCGCCACTGCCAGCGCCGCCGCGCTGGCGCAATTGCAGTTGCAGGCCCAGCTTCACCCCTGGCGCCGCCTGCCGTTGGGCCAGAGCCGCATGCAGCTGGCGCACATCAATGCCCAGGCCTTCCATGCCCAGGCCCCGGCCACCGATTTGTACGGCACGCTGGCGCTGACGCCACAAGCCCCGGCCTCGGCCCCGGCGGCCCAGGCGCAAGACCCCTGGGCCGGGCCCTGGCAATTGCAGGCCGAGATCGACAACCGCCAGCCCGGCCGCTGGGATGCGCAGCGGCTGCCCGTGCGCCGCCTGCAGGCGCTGCTGCACTACGCCCCCGAGGCCGTGCGCATCGAGCAGGCCACGCTGGAGCTTGAAGGCAGCGCCCCGGCCGGCCGCTTGCAATTGAGCGGCCAGGCCAACCCGCAGCACTGGAGCGCGGCCGAGCTGGCCCTGGCGTTGCAGGCCATTGACCTGCAGGCGCTGCAGGCCAGCCTGCCGCAGACCCAGTTGAGCGGCCAGGCCAGGTTGCGCCCGGCTGCGCCGCAGGCCCAGGCGCAGCACAGCGCGCCATCTGGCGCGCAAGGTGACGCGCAGCCCGACTGGCTGCAAACCCCATGGCAAATCGACACCGAGCTGCGCAACGCCCAGGCCGGGCCGCTGGAGCAGCAGCGCCTGCCGCTTGCGCAGCTGCTGGCGCAGCTGCAGATCGCGCCCGAACGCTGGAGCGTGCAGAGCCTGCAGGCGCACTTTGGCGCCGCTGCCGCCAGCGCGCAGACTGCGGCCCAGGCCGGGCCGGCGCACCTGCAACTGCAAGGCCACTTCGCGCCGCAGACCCAGGCCCTGGCCGTGCAGGCTGAGCTGCAGCACCTGCCGCTGCAGGCCGTGCACGGCGAGCTGGCCAGCGCGCAGGCGCCCAACCTGAGCGGGGCCTTCTCCGCCCAGGGCCAACTGCAGCAGGACATCGCTTTCGAGGCCGACATCCGCGGCACTGGCGCTGCCCAGGCCCAGGCCGCGCCGGGCGCTGCCTGGGCTGTGCGCACCATCCAGGCCAAGGGCCGCTGGCAGCCGCAGCTGCTGGACGTGGCCCAACTACAACTGGACGCGCTGGGCGCCAAAGTCGAGGCCAGCAAGCTGCAAGTGGCCCTGCCTGCGGCCGAGCGCATCGAGGCCGTGCTCAGCGCCAGCGCGCCTGGCCTGAGCCTGCAGGCCGATGCGGCCATGCAGCAGGCCGCGGGCGCAGGCAAGCTGGCGCTGCAGGTGGCCTCGGCCGAGCAGCTACTGGCCTGGCTGCGCGGGCTGCCCGTGATCGGTGCGGCCTTGCCGCCGCTGCAGGCCCAAGGCGCGCTGCAGTTCGAGGCCGACTGGAATGGTGGCTGGCAGCAATGGCTGCAGGGCCTGCAAAAACCCGCGGCCCACCCGCAGCTGCGCTTGGCCGCCAAGGCGCACAGCCAGGGCTTGCGCATCGTGCTGCCCGCCGCCAACGCCGCCAACGCTGCTGGCGGCCAGGCGCAGGGCCAGGCCAAAGACAAGAGCAAAGCCAGGGCCCAGGGCAAGACGCCAGACAAAACGCCGGGCACGCAGTTGGCCATCAAGGCCTTGCAATTGCAGCTCGAAGGCAATCTGGCTGCTGCCACGCTGGCCTTGCACGGCGATGTGCGCGCCAACGAGGCGCAGGCCGTGCTGGATGCGCGCGCGCGCATGAGCCAAGCCCAGGCCACGGGCGGCGCGACTGCCGCCTGGGACATCGCCATCGAGCAACTGGGCGCGGCCGCCACGCTGCCCGGTCAGGCCGAGCCCTGGCGCTTGCAAGTGGCCGATGGCTTGCGCCTGAAGCTGCAAAGCGGCAAGGCGCTGCGCGTGGAGGCCACGGCCGGCCAAGCCAGCCTGAGGCCGCCGGCGCAGCTCGCCCGTCAGGGCGAGGCCTTGCAACTGCGCTGGGAGCCGCTGCAATGGCAGCAACAGCCTGGCGGGGCCATGCAGTTGCAAAGCCGCGGTCAGTTCAGCGGCCTGGTGGTCGGCTGGGCCGATGCGCTGCTGCCGCAGCAGCGCCCCTTGCAAGCCGCGGGCCTGCACTCCAGCCTGGTGCTGCAAGGCGATTGGGACATCGACATGGGCCAGCAGTTGCGCGTGCAGGCCGCGCTGCAGCGCAGCAGCGGCGAGCTGTGGCTGGGCGAGCCATCGGCCGCGCAGGCCGCCGCAGCCGTGGCCCCGGGCACGACGGTGCAAAGCACCGCGCCGCGCCGGCGCGGCGTGGCCGCAGGCATCAAAAACCTGGCGCTGCGCCTGCAATCGCAGGGCGAGCAATTGCAAGCCACGCTGGACTGGGACACCGAGCGCGCCGGAGTCGTGCAGGCGCAGGTGCAGACGCAGCTGGCCCGGCAGGGCGGCGGCTGGAGCCTGCCAGCCGATGCACCGCTGGACGGGCGCGTGCAGGCCAAGGTGCAGGACTTGGGCGTCTGGGCTGGCCTGGCGCCGCTGGGCTGGCGCATTGCCGGCGCGCTGGAGGCCGACGTGCGGCTGGCCGGCACGCTGCAAGCGCCTCAGCTGCAGGGGCCTATCCGGGCGCACCAGCTCAATTTGCGCTCGGTGCTCGATGGGGTGGATCTGCACGATGGCCGGCTCCAGGCCCAGCTCAAGGGCAAGCGCCTGCAGATCGAGGAGTTGGTGCTGCACGGCGGCACGGGCAGCAATGCCTACGTGCCTGGCCTGAGCGGCAACCGCACGCCCGCGCCGCTGGAGCGCGGGCGCATGGTGGCCAGCGGCGTGCTCGACTGGAGCGGCGCGGCCGGGGCCGCAGGCGCTGGCCTGGCGCTGGACGTGAAGGCGCAGTTGGAGCAAATGCAGGTGCTGGTGCGCAACGACCGGCAAATGAGCCTGAGCGGCACGCTGCAGGCGGCGCTGGCTGGCGGCGCGCTGCGCGTGCGCGGCGACGTGCGAGTCGATCGCGCCGCCATCACCTTGCCCGAATCGCAAGCGCCGGTGCTGGGTGACGACGTGCTGGTGCTGCGCCGTGGCGTGCCGCAAGATCAGGTCGCGCCCAAGAGCGCGAAGCAACGGGCCGAGGAGCAGGCCGAGCAGGAAGAAGGTGGGCAGCCGCGCGGCCAGCTGCAAACGGCCAAGCCCATGGATTTGCGCATTCAGCTTGACCTGGGGCGCGATTTCGCGCTGCAGGGCTATGGCATCACCACGCGCCTGGAAGGCAATCTGACCGTCACCAGCGCCGCCAAGGGGCCGGGGCCAGTGAGCGTGGTCGGCGAGATCCGCACCGACGAGGGCCGCTACCGCGCCTGGGGCCAGGCGCTGAATGTGGAGCGCGGCGTGGTGCGCTTCAACGGCCCGTACGCCAACCCCTCCATCGACATGCTGGCGGTGCGCCCGAACATCGACGTGCGCGCCGGCGTGCGCGTCACCGGCACGGCGCAGGCGCCGCGCGTGCGGCTGTACTCCGAGCCTGCGCTGCCCGAGTCCGAGGCGCTGTCCTGGGTGGTGCTGGGGCGCGCGCCGGGCGCGGGCTCGGGCGGCGGCAACGCCATGCAGCAGGCGGCGCTGGGCCTGCTGGCTGGCAGCGTGGGCGACAGCCTGGCCGGCGGCCTGGGCTTTGACGAAGTGGGCCTGAGCCAAAGCGGCGTCTCCATCGGCAAGCGCCTCTCGGATCAGCTCTACATCACTTATGAGGCCGGCTTGTCGGGCGCGGCCAGCACGCTGTACGTGTTCTACGACATCACGCGGCGGCTGACGGCGCGCGGCCAGACGGGCCAGACCAGCGCGGTGGATTTGATCTACACCATCAGCTACGACTGAGCCGCGGCCAGCCATAC
>JAUMYI010000221.1 GCA_030528705.1 Comamonadaceae bacterium
ACAAGGCGGAGCTGCCGTTGCATTACGTGCGCCGCGAGGATTACATCCGCGGCCAGTCGGTGATCGAGGCCAAGCTCGATGCCAATTACAGCAAGCTGGAGATGTTGCAACAGGAGGTGGCGGCCCATGGTTGACCATGTGAAGACGCGGCGCGAGCAGATGCGCTGGGAGTTGATTCGCGTGCTGGACAAGAGCCGCCCGCATACCAGCAGTGAGGTGTTTCTGCTGGGCATCATGCAGGCGATTTTCAGGGATGCGACGGCGCTGGAGGTGCGCCGCGAGCTCGATTACCTGGCCGCGCGTGATCTGGTGGAGCTGGTCAAGGAGTCATCGGGGATGTGGTACGCGGATTTGAGCCGCCACGGGGTGGACATTGCCGAGTACACGATCGATTGCGCGCCGGGCATTGCCAGGCCAGTGAAGTATTGGAGCGAGTGATGGCGCGCCGATCCAGTGTGGCCAAGCTGCCCCAGGATGTGCGCCGCTGGCTGGAGCGCGCGTTGGAGGAAAACGGCTTTGGCGGCTATGACGAGCTGACGCGACTACTGCACGAGAAGGGCTATCAGATCAGCCGCAGTTCCTTGCACCGGTGGGGCCAGGATATCGAGCGCCAGAGGGCGGAGATTCGCGCCGAGACGGAAATTGCCAAGGCTTTGAGCGAGGGCAGCGCGGCCGATGAGCGCGATACGCGCTCGGAGGGGGTGATGGCCTTGATTCAGACTGGGCTGCTCAAGGGGCTGCGCGCGATGATGGATGCGCAGACCGATGGGGTGGACCCGGCCGAGCGCGTGGCGCTGCTGGCCAAGGTGGGCAAGGACGCCGCCAGCATGGTGCGCGGCAGCGTGGAGCTGAAGGTGTTTCAGGCTCGGTGGGAAGAAGCCGCGCGCAAGCGTGCGTTGGCCGAAGCGGCCGAGACGGCCGCCACCGAGGCCAAGCGCCAGGGCCTCTCAGCCCAGGGCGTGCAGGCCTTGCGCGATGCGATTGCGGGGGCGCTGTAATGCAGGCGGCAGGCACGGCGCAGGCTTCGCGCATCCTGATGCAGTACCAGGTCGATTGGATCAATGACCAGGCGCCGGTGAAGATTTGCGAGAAGTCGCGCCGCATCGGCCTGAGCTATGCCGAGGCGGCCGACGATGTGCTGTACGCCGCCAGCGAGGGCGGCGCCAATGTCTATTACATCTCCTACAACAAGGAGATGACGCAGGGCTTCGTCCAGGACTGCGCCACGTGGGCGCGCGCGTTCAACGCGGCCGCCGGCCAAATCGAAGAATCGGTGTTGGAGGAGGAGGACAAGCAAATCCTCACCTACACCATCCGCTTTGACAGCGGCCACATGATCCAGGCCTTCACCAGCGCGCCGCGCAACCTGCGCTCCAAAGGGCGGCCTGGCGAGCGTCTGGTGATCGACGAGGCGGCCTTTGTGGACGATCTCAAGGAGCTGCTCAAGGCGGCCATGGCCATGACGATGTGGGGCGGGCAAATCCGCATCATCAGTACCCACAATGGCACGGACAACCCGTTCAACGAGTTAATCAACGACGTGCGCGCCGGCCGCTACGACTACGGCCTGCACCGCATCACGCTCGACGATGCCCTGCACGATGGGCTGTACCGCAAGATTTGCGCCGTCACGGGCCGTGCCTGGTCGCCCGAAGCCGAGGCCGCCTGGCGCAAGGCCACGATTGAGCGCTACCGCCCCAACGAGGATGAGGAGCTGTTTTGCATCCCGGCCCAGGGCGGTGGCGCCTGGCTGACGCGCGCGCTGGTTGAGAGCCGCATGCGACCCGCGCCGGTGCTGCGCTTTACCGGCAGTGAGGCATTCAACCAGGCCAGCGCGCAGAGGCGCGCCGCCGAGATGCAGGACTGGATCGACGCCGAGTTGCGCCCGCTGCTGACGTTTGACCCGGCGCTGCGCCATGCGCTGGGGATGGACTTTGCGCGCACGGGCGATTTGAGCGCCATTGCGCCCAACGAGGTGTCGCCCAACCTGCACCAGCGCATCCCTTTTCTTGTGGAGCTTAAAAACGTGCCCTACAACCAGCAGCTGCAGGTGCTGTTTGCCATTGCCGATGCGCTGCCGCGTCTGAGCGGCATGGTGATCGACAGTCGGGGCAATGGCAGCTACGTAGGCGAGGCCGCGCACGACAAGTACGGCTCGGTGGTCGAGCGGCTGATGCCCACCGAGGGCTGGTACCGCGATCACATGCCGCCCTACAAGGCGGCGCTGGAGGACGGCACGATCTGGCTACCCCGGCACGACCCGCTGCTGCAGGGCCACCGCGCCATCCGCCTGGTGCGCGGCGTGCCGCGCATGCCCGATGGCAAGACGGCCGACGGCGGGCACGGCGACAGCACCATGGCCTGTGTGTATGCGCATGCCGCCGCGCGCATGGATTGGGGGCCTGTGCACATCACCAGCCGCCGCAAGCGCGATGCTGAAAACCTGTTGCAAGGCTATTGGGGGTAGCGATGGTATCGATCCTGTTCGCCCGCACCGACAGCAACTACAAGTATTTGACGGGGGTTGACGTATGGGACATGCCCCGGGATGCCCGCCGCTGGCCTGGCGGCAATCCTGTCGTGGCTCACCCGCCATGCCGGGCCTGGGGGCGCCTGCGGCAATTTGCCCGGCCCAGGCCTGACGAGGCCGGGCTGGCCCTTTGGGCCGTGCAACAGGTGCGGCAATGGGGCGGTGTGCTGGAGCATCCCCAGGGATCCCTGCTGTGGCAGGCCGCTCATATGCCCCCGCCTGGCATGCGCGATGCCTGGGGCGGATGGACGCTGCCCATCCACCAGCACTGGTGGGGCCACAGGGCGAAAAAGGCGACCTGGCTCTACATCGTGGGCTGCGATCCGCGTGCCATCCCTGCAATGCCCATTGCCCTGGGCCAGCCCACACATGTGGTCGCCAGCCGCAGGCGCGGGCGGCCTGAAATCACGAAGGCCGAGCGCGAGCACACACCACTTGCGCTGGCCATGTGGCTGGTTGAGCTGGCCAGCCGTTGCACACCGAGGAGCGCACCATGACCGACCACGAAAACCTCACCTACATCCGGGGCGTGATTGCCAGCCTGCCCCAGGCCGACCAGCGCGGCGTGCAGCAGGCCGCCCAGGCCCTGCGCGAGCTGCTGGCGCGCACCAATGACCACGGCCGCCTGGCCCTGGCGCTGGTGGGCGCCGAGCAGGCCATGGAGGGCCACGCATGAGCGCGCCCGGCCTGTATCTGCCCGGCAGCGGCTTCGCCAGCTTTGCCGAGGCGCACCGCCGTTTGGGTGCATCCATGGGCGCATCCATGGGCACGGCCCGCCCGCTCTCGGCCCACATCGCCACGCGCCAGCGCGGCCCGGATTTCGTGGGCCTGGGCATGTGGCTGCCCAACCCCGACCCCATTCTCAAGCGCCAGGGCAAGGACATTGCCGTGTACCGCGAGCTGCGCAGCGATGCCCACACGGGCGGCTGCATCCGCCGCCGCAAAGCGGCCGTGCGTGCGCTGGAGTGGCGCGTGGAGCGCGATCGCGCCAGCGCCCGCATGCACAAGGTGGCGCAGGCCGTGCTGGAGCAGCTCGACCTGGACGCGCTGATTGACCAAATGCTCGACGCCACACTCTACGGCTGGCAGCCGCTGGAAATCCTCTGGCAGCAACGCCCCGGCCAGGCCCCGACGGTGCAGCACATCATCGGCAAGCCGCCCGAGTGGTTTTTGTTTGATTCTGAAGCGCGCCTGCGCTTCAAGAGCCGCGAACACCCGCTGCATGGCGAGCTGCTGCCCGAGCGCAAGTTCCTGCTCGCGCGGCAAGAGGCCAGCTACGCCAACCCCTACGGATTTGCAGACTTGAGCATGTGCTTCTGGC
>JAUMYI010000003.1 GCA_030528705.1 Comamonadaceae bacterium
CTAGGGCCTGGCCTTGAAACAGGCCCCGCTCAGGTCTGGGGCAGGCCGGCGGCATGGGCCTGCTCGTCGGCGTGGTAGGAGCTGCGCACCAGCGCGCCGACGGCGGCGTGCGTGAAGCCCATCTTGTAGGCCTCGTCCTCGAACATGCGGAAGGTGTCCGGGTGCACGTAGCGTTTGACGGGCAGATGGCTGGTGGAGGGGGCCAGGTACTGGCCGATGGTCAGCATGTCGATGTCGTGCGCGCGCATGTCGCGCATGACCTGCAGGATTTCCTCGTCGCTCTCGCCCAGGCCCACCATCAGGCCGCTCTTGGTGGGCACGGTGGGGTTGAGCGCCTTGAACTTCTTCAGCAGGTTGAGGCTGAACTGGTAGTCCGAGCCGGGGCGGGCCTGCTTGTACAGGCGCGGCACGGTCTCCAGGTTGTGGTTCATCACATCGGGCGGCGCGGCCAGCAGGATTTGCAGCGCGCGGTCGTCGCGGCCGCGGAAATCGGGCACCAGGATTTCGATCTGCGTGGCCGGCGAGAGCTGGCGCGTGCGCTCGATGCAGGCGACGAAGTGGCCGCTGCCGCCGTCGCGCAAATCGTCGCGGTCCACGCTGGTGATGACCACGTAGCGCAGCTTCAGCGCCGCAATGGTCCTGGCCAGGTTCAGCGGCTCGTCTGGATCGAGCGGATCGGGGCGGCCGTGGCCCACGTCACAGAACGGGCAGCGGCGCGTGCACTTGTCGCCCATGATCATGAAGGTGGCCGTGCCTTTGCCAAAGCACTCACCGATGTTGGGGCAGCTGGCCTCCTCGCACACCGTGTGCAGCCGGTGCTCGCGCAGGATTTGCTTGATTTCGTAAAAGCGCGTGGAAGGCGAGCCGGCCTTGACGCGGATCCAATCGGGCTTTTTCAGCACCTGGCCATGCTCGACCTTGATCGGAATGCGCGCCAGCTTGGCGGCGGCCTTTTGCTTGATCGTGGGGTCGTAGGCGGGCGCAGGCGCAGGGGGAAGGGCGGAGGGCTGTGTGCTCATGATGGGGGCGTGTGGCGGGCCCGTGCCAGCCTATGTTTTGGTCGGCGGCTGTAGCTGCTGGCGCAATTGCGCCACCAAAGTGGCGCTGACGCGCTCCAGCTGCGCGGGCACGCCGATTGTATGCATGTCGGTGCTCGCCAGCGCCTGGTAGCCGCAAGGGTTGATGCGCAGATAGGGGCTCAGGTCCATGGCCACGTTCAGCGCCAGGCCGTGGTAGCTGCGCCCCTGGCTGATCTTGACGCCCAGCGCGGCGATCTTGGCCAGGCCATGAAAGGCAGGGGGCATGCCTGGGGCCTGCGCCGGCAGCGGCGAGGCATCGCCTGGCGCCTGGGGGCGCACGTACACACCCGGGGCGCCGGCCACCCTGTGCCCGGCAATGCCAAAGGACAGCAGCGTGCCGATGACGGCCGCTTCGAGCCGGGCAACGTATTCCTTGACGAACAGGCCCTGGCGTTTGAGGTCGATGAGCGGATAGGCCACGATCTGCCCCGGGCCGTGGTAGGTGACCTGGCCGCCGCGTGTGGTGGCCACGACCGGGATGGCGCCGGCATCGAGCACGTGGCCGGCATCGGCCGCAATGCCCAGCGTGAACACGGGCCGGTGCTGGCAAATCCAAAGCTCATCGCATTGCGTGGCCGTGCGCGCGGCCGTCCACTGCTGCATGGCTGCGGCAATGGGCAGGTAGTCGACGAGGCCGAGGTGGCGGACGATCACGGCAAGCGGCGAGCCAGGGCCGGCTCAGAGCACCATCTTGGACAGCGGGTGGGCGGTGAGCTCCCGGTAGATGCCATCGAGGTGCGCGCGGCTGGTGGCCAGTACCGTGATGGTGATGCCCAGGTACTTACCTTGCGCGCTTTCGCGCAGCTCGATGGTGGCCGCGTCGAACTGCGGATCATGGCGCGCGGCGATGGCTTTGACGGCCTCCAGGAATTCGGCGCTGTTCTCGCCCATGGCCTTGATGGGAAAAGGCGCAGGGAAATCAATCAGCGACTCTTGGGGGGCTGGGGTGGAGTTGGAGTCTTGGGGCATGGCGGGCGAGCTGGGGTAGGCGAGGGGCGCAACGGCATGGCTGCAGGCAAGCTGCCCATTGTAGAGAGGTGTAGAGAGCACAGCCATGTACATGGGGGCGTGCGGGTGTGGCGCAAGGGCATTCCTATAATCGCGCGCTTTGGCCCGGGCGCTGGCGTTCAGCGGGTTTTTTCGGGCCTGCAGGGAGGGGCAAGAGATGGTCAATGGACAGCAGCAGCCGGCGCGCGCGCAGACCGAAAAAGGCCTGGCATGGGATGAGCAGGAGCCGGGCGAGGGCGTGCACGCCCCGCCCCTGGATGCCGAGCAGGCGGCGCAATGGCGACTGCGCCACCGCGCCATTTCTCCCTGGCAGGTGCTGCTCTGGCAAGGGCTGGCGGCGCTGCTTGGCGGCGGCGCGCTTTGGCTGGTTTTGCAAGAAAGTGTGGCTATAATCTCGTGGTTTTACGGGTACCTGGCGATTGCGCTGCCCGCTGCGCTGTACGCCAAGGTGGTTGCCAGCCAGCCTGGGCTGACGGCCCTGGTCGCGCATGAAATGCTCAAGCTGCTGCTGACAGTGGTCTTGCTGGCGCTGGCCCCCGTTTTGCTCGGCAAAGTGCATTGGCTGGCGTTGCTGCTGGCGGTGGTGCTGAGCGTCAATATGTACTGGATCGCCCCGGCGTTGCTGGGGCGTTCTGGTGTGCGCAACGGTTGAAGAGAGTTGACTTATGGCGGCGAATGCTGAAGCACAGACGGCAAGCGAGTACATCGTTCACCACTTGGGCCACTGGACCAACCTCAAGCAGGGCTTCATCGTCGATTTCTCGGTCGTCAATTACGACTCGATCCTGATTGCCCTGGGCTTGGGCTTGCTTGGCGTCTACGTGCTGTATCGCGCGGCCAAGAAAGCCACCTCTGGCGTGCCGGGGCGTTTTCAGGCGGCGGTGGAGCTGCTGGTGGAAATGGTCGATGGCCAGGCCAAGGCCAATATCCACAATGCCGAAAGCCGCAAATTCATTGCGCCCCTGGCGCTGACCGTGTTCATCTGGATTTTCCTGATGAATGCCATGGACTTGCTGCCGGTGGATTTGCTGCCCCATTTGTGGGCCAAGGGCTATGAGGCGGTGGGTGCCGATCCGCACCATGCTTATCTGCGCGTCGTGCCCACGGCCGACCTCTCGACCACCTTTGGTCTGTCGATTGCGGTGCTGTTGCTGTGCCTGTATTACTCGGTGAAGATCAAGGGCTGGGGCGGCTGGGCCCATGAGTTGGTGACGGCGCCCTTTGGTACCTCGAAGAATCCCATTTTTGCCGTGATCCTGGGGGTGGTGAACTTCCTGATGCAGATCATTGAATACGTCTCCAAGACCGTCTCGCACGGCATGCGACTGTTTGGCAACATGTATGCGGGCGAGCTGGTGTTCATGCTGATTGCCTTGATGGGTGGCTATGCGGCCCTGTCCATGGGTGGCGCCCTGCTGGGTCTGGGGCATGTGATTGCAGGCACGATCTGGGCGGTGTTCCATATTTTGGTGATTACCCTGCAGGCATTCATTTTCATGATGCTTGCGCTGATTTACCTGGGTCAGGCGCACAGCGCGCACTGATGGGTATTCGTGGCGGCGGCGCTCTGTCAACGCGCAAGGGTTGATGGGGCGCTGTCGCTGTGGCTTCGTTTCTTTTTCTCAACCTCCACTAACTGAAGGAAAAATCATGGAAATCATTGGCAACATCAACGGTCTGGTTGCTCTGGCTTGTGGTCTGATCGTGGGCCTGGGTGCCATTGGTGCCTCGATCGGTATCGCATTGATGGGCGGCAAGTTTCTGGAGTCCTCGGCGCGCCAGCCGGAGCTGATCAACGACCTGCAGACCAAGATGTTCATTCTGGCTGGTCTGATTGATGCGGCCTTCCTGATTGGTGTGGCCATTGCTCTGCTGTTCGCTTTCGCAAACCCCTTCGTTCCGGCCTGATTTCGTTCAACGCCACGTGAAGGAGGTGTTGCATGAATATCAATTCGACACTGTTCTTTCAGGCCATTGTGTTCTTGATCCTGGTGTGGTTCACGATGAAATTCGTGTGGCCGCCCATCGTCAAGGCCTTGGATGAGAGAGCGCAAAAGATTGCCGACGGATTGGCTGCGGCCGACAAGGCCAAGTCCGATCTGGCGGCGGCCAATCAGCGCGTGGAGCAGCAGCTGGCTCAGTCGCGCGATGAGACTGCATCGCTGCTGGCTGACGCCGAGCGCCGCGCGCAGGCCATCGTCAACGAGGCCAAGTCCCGCGCCACGCAGGAGGCAGAAAAGATCCTGGCTCAGGCCAGGGCCGATGCCGATCAGCAGCTGGTGCAGGCGCGCGAATCCCTGCGCGACCAAGTGGCCGTGCTGGCCGTCAAGGGCGCAGAGCAGATTCTTCGCAAAGAGGTGAATGCGGGCGTGCACGCCGACCTGCTCAACCGCCTCAAGACCGAGCTGTAAAGGGGGGTGATATGGCGGAATTGGCCACGATTGCGCGCCCTTACGCCGAGGCCTTGTACAAGGCGGCAGGTGATGCGGGGGCGGCGCAGACGCAGCAATGGTTGGATGTGTTTGCGGCCGTGGCTGCGGATCCGGAGGTGCTGCGCGTTGCGCAAAGCCCGAAAGTCGGCCAGGGCGATGTGATGGCACTGTTCGGCAGCGTCAGCAAGCTGGAGTTGCCGGCGCTGGCGCACAATTTTCTGAAAGTGGTGGTCGAGAATGGCCGCCTGGCCGCGCTGCCACAGGTGGCCCAGCAGTTCCGTGCCTTGAGCAATGCACGCCTGGGTGTGGCCGATGCCGTGGTCTACAGTGCGTTCCCGCTGTCCGAGGCGCAATTGCAGGAACTGCGGCCGTCGCTGGAGCAGCGCTTTGCGCGCAAGCTCAATTTGTCGGTCGAGCTCGACGAGTCATTGATTGGCGGCGTTCGGGTGGTTGTGGGCGATGAAGAGTTCGACGCTTCAGTCAAGGCCCGTCTGGAACAAATGAAAGCAGTGTTGACCGCTTGAGAGCGGTGCGCAAGTGCGCAATCCGCAAGTGCGTGTGACCCTGTAGTCAAAATCAAGCAACAAGGAACGAGTCATGCAACTCAATCCAGCAGAAATTTCCGAGCTGATCAAAAGCCGCATCGAAGGGCTGGAATCCAGTGCCGATGTGCGCAATCAAGGGACCGTGGTGTCGGTCACCGACGGCATTGTCCGCGTTCATGGCCTGTCCGAAGTGATGCAGGGTGAAATGCTGGAGTTCCCAGCGGACAAGAGTGGCAACCCCACCTATGGTCTGGCGCTGAACCTGGAACGCGACTCCGTCGGCGCCGTGATTCTGGGTGAGTACGAGCACATCTCCGAAGGCGATGTGGTCAAGACCACGGGCCGCATTCTGGAAGTGCCGGTCGGCCCCGAGCTGGTCGGTCGCGTCGTGAACGCGCTGGGCCAGCCCATCGACGGCAAGGGGCCGATCAATGCCCAGCAGACCGACGTGATCGAAAAAGTCGCGCCGGGCGTGATTGCCCGCCAGTCCGTGGACCAGCCGCTGCAAACCGGTTTGAAGTCCATCGACTCCATGGTGCCGATCGGCCGCGGCCAGCGCGAGCTGATCATTGGTGACCGCCAGACCGGCAAGACCGCCGTGGCCATCGACGCCATCATCAACCAGAAGGGCCAGGGCGTTACCTGTATCTACGTGGCCATCGGCCAGAAGGCCTCGTCGGTGAAGAACGTGGTGCGCGCCCTGGAACAGGCTGGCGCCATGGAATACACCATCGTCGTTGCCGCTACCGCTTCGGAATCGGCGGCGATGCAGTACGTCTCGGCCTATTCGGGCTGCACCATGGGCGAGTACTTCCGTGATCGCGGCCAGGATGCGCTGATCGTCTACGACGACCTGTCCAAGCAGGCCGTGGCCTACCGCCAGGTCTCGCTGCTGCTGCGCCGCCCGCCCGGTCGCGAAGCCTTCCCCGGCGACGTGTTCTACCTGCACAGCCGCCTGCTGGAGCGCGCCGCGCGCGTCAATGCCGACTACGTCGAGGAGTTCACCAAGGGTGAGGTCAAGGGCAAGACGGGCTCGCTGACGGCGCTGCCCATCATCGAGACCCAGGCCGGCGACGTCTCGGCCTTCGTGCCCACCAACGTGATCTCCATCACCGACGGCCAGATCTTCCTGGAAACCAACCTGTTCAACGCCGGTATTCGCCCGGCCATCAACGCCGGTATTTCCGTCTCGCGCGTCGGTGGCGCAGCGCAGACCAAGCTGATCAAGGGCCTGTCCGGCGGTATCCGTACCGATTTGGCGCAGTACCGTGAACTGGCGGCCTTCGCCCAGTTCGCCTCCGATCTGGACGAGGCCACGCGCAAGCAGCTTGACCGCGGCGCGCGCGTCACGGAGTTGCTCAAGCAGCCCCAGTACTCGCCGCTGAACATCGCGCTGATGGCCGCCTCGTTGTTTGCCGTCAACAAGGGCTATCTGGACGACGTCGATGTCAAGCGCGTGCTGGACTTCGAAAAAGGCCTGCACCAATACCTGCAGACATCGCATGGCGCGCTGCTCGACAAGCTGCTGAGCAGCAAGGCGATGGACAAGGACGCGGAAGCCGAGTTGACCTCCGCCATCGAATCCTTCAAGAGGTCGTTCGCCTGATTTCTGGCGCACTGAGCTCAAGTACAGGAGTTTTCTATGGCAGCAGGAAAGGAAATACGCGGCAAGATCAAATCGGTGGAAAACACCAAGAAGATCACCAAGGCCATGGAAATGGTGGCCGCGTCCAAGATGCGCAAGGCGCAGGAGCGCATGCAGGCTGCACGCCCCTACAGCGACAAGATCCGCACCATTGCGGCCCATCTGGCCGCAGCCAACCCTGAGTATCGCCACCCCTTCATGGTGCAAAACGATGCCAAGGCCGCAGGCCTGATCGTCGTGACCACCGACAAGGGGCTGTGCGGCGGCATGAACACCAACGTGTTGCGCGCCGTGACCAACAAGATTGGCGAGTTGCAGAAAAAAGGCGATGCCATCCGTGCGGTGGCCATCGGCGGCAAGGGCCTGGGCTTTCTCAACCGCATCGGCGCGCCGGTGGTGGCCGAGGCCACGGCGCTGGGCGATACCCCGCGCATTGATGCACTGATCGGCCCCGTCAAGGTGCTGCTCGATGCCTACGTGGCTGGCGAGATCAATGCCGTTTATCTGAGCTACACCCGGTTCATTAACACCATGCGTCAGGAGTCGGTGATTGAGCAGCTGCTGCCGCTGCAGCCCGAGCACTTGAGCGTGCAGCCGGGGCAGAAGAAGGCCGCCGACTGGGACTACATCTACGAGCCCGATGCGCAAACGGTCATTGATGAATTGCTGGTGCGCTACATCGAATCGTTGATCTATCAGGCCGTGGCCGACAACATGGCCTCGGAGCAGTCGGCGCGCATGGTGGCCATGAAGGCCGCCACCGACAACGCGGGCAACGTGATCGACGAGCTCAAACTGGTCTACAACAAAACCCGCCAGGCGGCTATTACGACCGAACTGTCGGAAATCGTCGCAGGTGCGGCTGCCGTCTAAACATATTTGATTGGGAATGGAAATGGCTCAAGCTGAAGGAAAAATTGTTCAAGTGATCGGCGCCGTGGTGGACGTGGAGTTTGCGCAGGATGCCGTGCCCCATGTGTTCGATGCGCTGAAGCTCGAAGGCTCGGCGCTGACGCTGGAAGTGCAGCAGCAGCTCGGTGATGGCGTGGTGCGCACCATTGCCCTGGGTTCGTCCGACGGTCTGCGTCGCGGTCTGAAAGTGGTCAACACCGGCAACCCCATCACCGTGCCCGTGGGCCCGGCCACGCTGGGGCGCATCATGGACGTGCTGGGCAACCCCATCGACGAGCGTGGCCCTGTGGATCAGACGCAGACGGCGTCCATCCACCGCAAGCCGCCGGCCTACGATGAGCTCTCGCCATCGCAGGAGTTGCTGGAGACTGGCATCAAGGTGATCGACCTGGTGTGCCCGTTCGCCAAGGGCGGCAAGGTCGGTCTGTTCGGTGGCGCCGGCGTGGGCAAGACCGTGAACATGATGGAGTTGATCAACAACATCGCCAAGGCGCATTCGGGCCTGTCGGTGTTCGCCGGCGTGGGTGAGCGCACCCGCGAGGGCAACGACTTCTACCACGAGATGTCGGACGCCAAGGTGGTCAACCAGGAAAACCTGGCGGACTCCAAAGTGTCCATGGTTTACGGCCAGATGAACGAGCCGCCGGGCAACCGTCTGCGCGTGGCGCTGACGGGCCTGACGATTGCCGAGTCCTTCCGCGACGAAGGCCGCGACGTGCTGTTCTTCGTGGACAACATCTACCGCTACACGCTGGCAGGTACCGAGGTGTCGGCGCTGCTGGGTCGCATGCCCTCGGCCGTGGGTTATCAGCCCACGCTGGCTGAGGAAATGGGCCGCTTGCAAGAGCGCATCACCTCGACCAAGGTCGGCTCCATCACCTCGATCCAGGCCGTGTACGTGCCGGCCGACGACTTGACTGACCCCTCGCCCGCCACCACCTTCGCGCACTTGGATTCGACCGTGGTGCTCTCGCGCGACATTGCCGCGCTGGGTATTTACCCGGCCGTGGATCCGCTCGATTCCACCAGCCGCCAGCTTGACCCGCAGGTCGTCGGTGAGGAGCACTACCAGGTGGCGCGCGCCGTGCAGGGCACGCTGCAGCGCTACAAGGAATTGCGCGACATCATCGCCATTTTGGGCATGGACGAACTGGCGCCGGAAGACAAGCTGGTCGTGGCCCGCGCGCGCAAGATCCAGCGTTTCCTGTCGCAGCCCTTCCACGTGGCCGAAGTGTTCACCGGCTCGCCCGGCAAGTACGTGCCGCTGTCGGAGACCATCCGTGGCTTCAAGATGATCACCAATGGCGAGGTCGATCACCTGCCCGAGCAGGCCTTCTACATGGTGGGCACGATCGACGAAGCCATCGAGAAAGCCAAGAAGCTGGCCTGATCGGCCTGAGGCCGTGCGGCCTCGGCCCGCAGGCCCGGATGTGCCGCCGCTTGCCGGTCGGCGACGGCCCGGGTCTGGCAGGGCCTTGGTACATGGCCTGCCCGGAAACTGTTGCAAGGAACGCCAATGAACACCATTCACGTCGACGTGGTCAGCGCCGAGGAGGCCATCTTCTCCGGCGAAGCCAAGTTTGTCGCACTGCCGGGTGAGTCCGGCGAGCTGGGTATTCTGCCGCGCCACGTGCCGCTGATCACCCGCATCAAGCCGGGTTCGGTGCGCATCGAATTGCCCGATGGCAAGGAAGAGTTCGTTTTCGTGGCCGGTGGCATCTTGGAGGTGCAACCCGATCGGGTGACCGTGCTGTCCGACACGGCTGTGCGCGGCGCAGATCTGGACGAGGAAAAGGCCAATCGCGCCAAGCAGGCCGCCGAGGATGCGCTGCGCAACGCCAAGAGCGACATCGACCTGGCTGCGGCCCAGTCCGAGCTGGCCGTGCTGGCCGCGCAGATCGCCGCATTGCGCAAGTACCGCCAGAAACGCTGATTGCGCCTCGTTTGCCGCAGCCCCCATGTGCAGGCTGCGGGCTGGCAACTCAACAACGCCGCCAGTGGCCATGCTGCTGGCGGTTTTGTTTTGCTTGCCCACCCGCCGGGTGCTGTCGAACCCGCCATGAAAAAGCACGGGCCCCGTAAAGGGGCCCTGCTTTTGTGTGGCCGGGGCGCACGGCGGGGCAGCCCCCGGCAGCCCCTTTTGGGGCCAGCTTATGGCTTCTTGGCGGCGGCCTTGGCCTGTTCGATCCAGCCGTCGAAGGTGGCCTGGTTGGCCGCGATCCAGCCATCGACGTGGCGGGCTACCTGGGCGGCGCTGTTCTCGCCCTGCTGCATGCGCAGGTTCTGGGCGTTGACGTCGGCGATGGGCAGTTGCATCAGCGCGAACAGCTTGGCCGCGGCAGGGTTTTGCTGGGCAAATTGCTTGTTGGCGACGATGTGCTGGGTGTTGACCGGGAAGCCGTAGTTCGAGCCATCGGGCAGCTTGGTCTCGACCTTGGCCTGCTCGCCGGGCAGCGAAGTGAAGGGCACTTGCAGCCAGACCACGTCGCTGCCGGGCTTGAGCACGCCCGAGACCCAGTACGGCGTCCAGGTGTAATAAAGCACTGGCTGGCCCTGCTTGTAGCGCGCGATGGTGTCGGCGATCAGCGCGGAGTAGCTGCCCTGGTTGTGCGTCACGCTGCCGGCCAGCTCGTAGGCCTTGAGGTGGTGTTCGATCACGGCCTCGCAGCCCCAGCCGGGGTTGCAGCCGGTCAGGTCGGCCTTGCCATCGCCATTGGTGTCGAACAGCTTGGCGATCTCGGGCTTTTTGAGCTGCTCCAGGTTGTGAATGCCGTGGGCGTCGGCGGTTTTCTTGTCGATCAAGTAGCCCTGCAGAGAGTTGGTGACGTAGGTGCCTTCGCGGTAGAACTTGGCATCGCCGCCAGCGTTCTTGTAGAAGTCGTCGTGCAAGGGCTTCCAGTTCACGGCCATGAAGGTGGCGTCGCCATTGGCGATGGCGACGAAGCCGGTGGCGTACTCGGTTTCCTTGATGTCGGCCACGTCATAGCCGAGTTTTTCCAGCGCGCGCGACACCAGCAGGGTCTGGAAGGTCTCCTCGGCGATCGAGCTTTTGATGGGCGTGACGCGCACGCCTTGGCCCGGCAGCTCCTGCGCCTGGGCCGCAGCGCACAGCCCCAGGCTGAGCAAAGCGGCCATGCTCAGTGGGCGCAGGCAGAGGGTGTGCAGGTGTTTCATGGTTCTTCCTTTCTTGCGGATGGATGAGGAAAGAAGCCAGCCGATGCTGGCAATGGGCTGAGGCAGCCAGGCGGCGTGCAGCGCCGGCTGTGCGCCCCAGTGGCGCCCGGGGCTCATGGTCGTGGGCGCTGATCGGGGGCGGCCAGCGTCTGTGCGGCGCGGGCCTGTTGCAGCCAGCCGTCGAAGGTGGCGCGGTTGGCTTGTATCCAGGCCTCGGTATGGCGCTCCAGGTCGGCCGGGCTGTTTTCGCCCTGCTGCATGCGCAGGTTCTGGGCGTTGATGTCGGCAATGGGGATGCGGGCGAGCTCGAACAGCTTGGCCGCTGCCGGGTGCTGCTGAGCAAAGCGGCGATTGGCCACGATGTGCTCGCGGGCGATTGGGAAGCCGTAGTTCTTGCCATCGGGCAGCGTGGTCTGGGCCTGCCCGACGTCGTCGCTCAAGTCGGGCAGGGCGGTGAAGGGCACCTCCAGCCAGCTGACCTCCTGGCCGGGGCGCAGTACGCCGCTGACCCAGTAGGGCGTCCAGGTGTAGTAGAGGATGGGCCGACCAGCGCGAAAGCGCTCCAGCGTATCGGCCATCAGCGCGTTGTAATTGCCCTGGCGGTGCTCGACGGTCTCGCGCAGCCCATAGGCGCTGAGTTGGTGCTCGATGGCCAACTCGCAGCCCCAGCCTGGGTTGCAGCCGCTCAGATCGGCCTTGCCATTGCCGTCGTGGTCGAACAGCCGGGCGATGGCCGGGTCTTTCAGTTGGGCCAGATTGGTGATGCGGTGCTCGGTGGCGGTCTTGCGGTCGATCAGATAGCCTTGCGCGCCGCCGTCGATGAATACGCCCTGACGATAGAAGACCCGGTCGCCGCCGGCCTTTTCGTACATGCCTTGGTGCAAGGGCCACCAATTGACGGCGGTGTAGGTGGCGTCGCCATTGGCGATGGCCAGGTAGGCGGCGCTCAGGTCGGCCTCCAGGATGGGCTGCACGGCAAACCCCAACTCTTGCAGGGCGCGATTGACCACCATGGTCTGAAAGCTTTCCTCGGCCAAATTGGTTTTGATGGCTTTGACGGGCACGGCCGCAGCCTGAGACTGGGCGCTGGCCGCTGGCAACCAAGCGGCGCTGAGGACAATGGCTGCAACCCAAGGTTGGAGCAGACGGGGCAGGGACATTGGCACGGGCCTCTCCTCCTGGAAGAAAAATGCGGGCAGCGCAGCACTCAATGGCCATGCGCCGGGCGCGAGGCCGCAGCGGTTTGGCTTGCTTGGGCGGCTGGCTCATGGCTGACGGCTGTGGAGGGTGCGGCTGGGGGGCGCTGTAACAAGCGCCCCAGCAGGCCCAGCGGGCCTTGCTGGCGCCAGGACTGCCCGGCCCGCCGGGGCTGGCCCATGGTTTGGGTGATGCGGTCGAGCGTGATGGCCAGCAGCACGATGCCCAGGCCGCCGACGGTAGCCAGGCCCATGTCCAGGCGGCCGATGCCGCGCAGCACCATCTGGCCCAGGCCGCCGACGGCGATCATGGAGGCAATCACCACCATGGACAGCGACAGCATCAGCGCCTGGTTGACGCCAGCCATGATGGAGGGCATGGCCAGGGGCAGCTGCACCTTGGTCAGCAGCTGCAGCGGTGAAGCGCCATAGGCGCGCGCGGCTTCGACCAGATCGGGGCGCACTTGGCGGATGCCGAGATTGGTCAGCCGCACCAGCGGTGGCAGCGCGAACACGATGGTGACAATCACGCCAGGCACGTTGCCGATGCCAAACAGCATCACTACGGGCACCAGATAGACGAAGGCTGGGGTGGTTTGCATGGCGTCGAGCACGGGCCGCGCGATGCGCTGGGCGCGCTCGCTGCTGGCCAGCACAATGCCCATGGGCAGGCCGATCAGCAGGCAGAACACCAATGAGGTGAGCACCAGCGCCAGGGTCACCATGGCCTCGGGCCAGACGCCCAGCATGGCGATGACCAGCAGCGACAGCAGGGCGCCAATGGCCACGCGCCGCCCAGCAAACTGCCAGGCCAGCAGCGCCAGGATGGCAATCATGCCCAGCGTGGGCACGCTCAGCAGCCACTGCTCAATGCCGCTGAGCGTGGCGTCGATGGGGGGGCGAATGGTCTGGAAAAAGGGCCGGAAGTGGGCGACGAACCAGTTCAGGCCCTGGTTGATCCAGTCCTGCACGGGCAGGCTGCCGTCCCAGAGCTGTTGCAGGGCAAAGGGCTCTCCAGCAGAGCCGGTCTCGGCGCCGGCGCTGCTGGAGAGCCAGTCCGCATTGGCGCTGGTGCCGCCGCCTCCCCAGGGATTGGCCGGGCTGGCCGGGGCGGGGGGGGTGGAGGCGGAAGCCCAGGGGTTGTCCGCGGCAGCGGTTGGGGCTGCGGGTTGGGGGCTGGCGGCTGGGGCGGTTGTGGCAGCAGTGGCAGCCCAGGGGTTGTCGTTGTGGGTGGAACTCATGCTGTGCGGGGTGTGTGGTGCGGGGCGGGCGGCGATTGTCCTCAAGGCGCGGCGGCGCTGTCGGCAGGCTGGGCTGTGGCGGGTTCATTGGGCAATGGCGGTGTTTCCCGATCGAGAAAACGCAGCAGTCTGGTGCGGCTGACCATGCCCAGCAGCCGCCCGTCCTCGCCCAGCACGGGCAGCGGATAGCGCGGCTCGGCGGCGCGGCCCACGACATCGGCCACCAACTCATCGCCGCGCACGCTGATGACCTGGGGCAGAAAGGCGTCGGAGAGCGGTTGCAGCGCGCTGCTGCCATCGCGCGCCTCGCGCAGCGAATCGGTCGAGACGATGCCCTCGAAACGCTGGCCGCGCGAGACCACGTAGCCGAACTCGCGGTCCTGCTCCTGCAGCACGCGCAGCGCCGCGCGCAGGCCCTTGCCCGGCTTGATCTCCAGCACGGGCTGCGACAGGCGCGCGATGTCGCTGGCCTTGAACACCATGGAGGCATCGACCCCCTTGGTGAAGCTGCGCACGTAGTCGTTGGCCGGGTGGCGCAGAATCTGCTCGGGCGTGCCCACCTGCACCACCTGACCGTCCTTCATGATGGCGATGCGGTTGCCGATGCGCATGGCCTCGTCCAGGTCGTGCGAGATGAAGACGATGGTGCGCGGCTTGGCCTCTTGCAGGCGCAGCAATTCGGACTGCATGTCCGTGCGGATGATCGGATCGAGCGCCGAAAAGGCCTCGTCCATCAGCAGGATGGACGGATCGGCCGCCAGCGCGCGCGCCAGGCCCACGCGCTGCTGCATGCCGCCGGAGAGCTCGTCCGGATAGCTGGCGCCCCAGCTGCCTAGGCCGACCTGCTCCAGCGCGTCCTGTGCGGCGCGCTGGCGCGTGGTCTTGTCCACGCCGGCCAGCTCCAGGCCCAGGGCCGTGTTGTCCAGCACGCTCATGTGCGGCATCAGCGCGAAGGACTGGAACACCATGCTGATGTCCTTGCGGCGCAGGGCCCGCAGCGCGCCCTCGCTCAGCGCGTTGATGTCCTGCCCGTCCACCAGAATTCGGCCGCTGCTGGGCTCGATCAGCCGGTTGAGCATGCGCACCAGGGTGCTTTTGCCAGAGCCCGACAGGCCCATGATGACGAAAATCTCTCCAGCCTCGATGTCGAAGTGCGCATCGAATACGCCGATGGACTGGCCGGTGCGCTCCAGAATGGTCTGCTTGTCCAGGCCCTGCCTGGCCAATGCCATGGCCTGCTCGGGCTTGTCGCCAAAGACTTTGAAGACGTGTTCGATCTGGATGCTTTTGGCCATCTGGGGGCGCTTCCTTTCTCGCGCCGCAGCGTGGCGCTGGCGGCAGGGGATGGTGGGGGCTGGAAGATGGGGCGCGCAGCGAAGCTGCCTGGGGCGCAGGGCCTGCGCGGCGGACTGCGGCGTTTGCGCGCGCAGTCCCTTGGACATGGCAGCGCCAGCGAGGCCCTGCCACGGTTTGAAAACCCATGCCGGCCAGGCCGCCAGGGACCTTCGGCATGCATGAGAACGAAACAGCGTTTTGCCATGCCCGATCTTCAAAGGAAACAGCGGCGAGACAAAAAACTGCGCGCCATTATAAAAAAGTCCTGCAAAACCCCAGGCAATTTGTGAGCCTTTTTTGACAATGCCGCACTTTGCAGGCTTTTGCTGCCAATAGCGCCGTGATTGGCGGCAAATGCCGTTTTGGCGTCTGTTTGAGGCCCTGAGCAGGCGCGCCACTGGCCTGTGCCCAGCCTGGGCCAGAGGCGGGCCGAGCTGCGTCTGGGGGGCAAGACTGTGGCGGGCAGGCACGATGGTTTACCCGTAGATTGCGTGCCGCAGCCGGCCTGGGCCTGGGGCTGCGGGTCGCAAGGCACTAGAATCGCCCCTCCGTGCCGGGTGCGACTGGTTTTTTGACGCTGGCGCCGGCTGGCCCGTGTGGCCCAAGTCGCCGTGCGCCAGCCAGGCCGCAACCCGGTTTGATCCTCGTTGGCCCTGGCAGCCTGGGCTGCCTGGCATTGTTTTCAGGACGCATCATGATGAAACAACGACTCATTGCCGCCGCCTGCGCCGTCACGCTGGCCTTTGGGGCTTCGCTGGCGCAGGCACAGCAGGATCTGCGCGTGGCCGTGGATCCGACCTATGAGCCCATGGTCTACAAGAACGCCCAGGGCGAACTGGTGGGCTTCAACATCGAGTTCGCCAATGCGCTGTGCGAGGAGCTCAAGCGCAAGTGCGTGTTCGTCGAGCAGGTCTGGGATGCGATGATCCCCGGCCTGCAAAGCCGCCGCTACGACGTGATCATCAGCGACATGAACATCACCGAGGAGCGCAAGCGCGTCATCGACTTCACCGGCCGCTACTACAAGACGCCCAGCGTCATCGTGGTCAAGAACGCGGTGGACTTCAAGGATTTGGACTCCCTCAAGGGTCTGACCCTGGGCGTGCTCAAGGGCAGCACCATGCAGCGCTATGCCGAGGGCGAGCTGGCCCCGCGCGGCGTCAAGCTGATGGGCTACGAGGCGCAGGATCAGGTGTACCTGGACATCAAGTCCGGGCGCCTCGATGGCACGGTGGCCGACAAGATGGAGGTCGACGGCGCTTTCCTGGGCAAGCCCGAAGGCAAGGGCTTCAAGGTCGTCGGCCCAGAGCTGCTGGATGAGAAATACTTCGGCGAAGGCATGGGCATTGCGCTGCGCAAGGGCCAGCCCGAGCTCAAGGAGCAGCTCAACAAGGGCATCAAGGCCTTGCGCGAGAGCGGCAAGTACCAGGAAATTGCCAAGAAGTATTTCGATTTCGACCCCTACGGGGCGGATTGAGGGCTGTGCGCAATGCCTGCCCGGCCATGCCTGGCCGGGCTGTGGGCTGAGTGTGGCGCGCAGCGCGCACAAACCACCAGGACAAGAGTCTGGCCGGTGCGTTGACCACGGCGCCCCAGCCAGGCTCTTGCCGTAGCGGCCTTTGGCTGGCGCTGGCCGCCGGCGCTACCGCTGCCGCCCGAGCGCATGAACGGGTCTGTATGACTGGCTACTATCTTTCCATCCTGCAAGGGGCGCTGCTGACGGTGGCGCTGTCGCTGGCCTCGCTGCTGGTGGCCATCGTGCTGGGGCTGTTGGGCGCGGGCGCCAAGCTCTCGCGCAATCGCTTGGCGCTGGCGCTGGGGCAGGTCTACACCACGGTGGTGCGCGGCGTGCCCGAGTTGCTGCTGCTGCTGCTGGTGTTTTATGGCGGCACGACGATTCTCAATCTGCTGCTCGAGCGCCTGGGCTACACACAAGGTGTTTCCATCAACCCGTTCATGGCCGGGGTGCTGACCATTGGCTTCATCTACGGGGCCTACATGACGGAAAACTTCCGCGGCGCCATCAAGGCCATTCCCATCGGCCAGCGCGAGGCGGCCTTGGCGTTTGGCATGCAACGCTGGCAGGTGTTTCGCCGCATCACGCTGCCGCAGATGATCCGCTACGTGGTGCCCAGCTTCACCAATAGCTGGATGGCGTTGATCAAGGCCACGGCCTTGGTCAGCCTGATCAATCTGCAAGACATGACTTACCTGGCCACGCAGGCTGGCCGCGCCACGCGCGAGCCCTTTTTGTTCATCCTGCTGGTGGCGGGGATTTATTTGCTGTTCACCAGCTTGTCGCTGTGGGCGCTGCGCAAGATCCATGCGCGCTATAGCCTGGGCAGCGAGACCATCAGCCTGTGAGTGGGAGTGACGCATGCAATGGGCTGTGATTTTCGAGCCGGCGACGCTGCAACTGTATTTCAAAGGGCTGTGGAGCACGTTTGCCATGCTGGCCGGCTTGCTGCTGGCCGGCGGCATTGCCGGCGTAGTGTTTGCGCTGATGCTGGTCTCGCGCTCCTGGGCGCTGCAGCGCATAGCATCGACCTTCACCTACTTCGTGCGCGGCACGCCGCTGCTGATCCAGATTTACCTGATCTATTTCGGCATCGCCCAGCTGCAATGGGTGCAGGCGCTGTGGGACACGGTCTGGCCGCTGACGCATTTCAAGAACCCGCTGTTTTGCGCCATGCTGGCCTTCAGCATCAACCACGCGGGCTATCTGGCGGAAATCCTGGCCGGGGCGATCCGTGACACCAGCCGCGGCGAGGTGGAGGCGGCCTACGCCATGGGCATGGGGCGCTGGCAGGTCATGCGCCGCATCGTGCTGCCCAGCGCCATGCGCCGCGCGCTGCCGCCCTACAGCAACGAAGTGATGCAGATGATGCATGGCACCAGCCTGGCCAGTTCCGTGCCGGGGCTGTTCGAGCTCACCTCGGCGGCCAGCAAGGTCAACCGCGATTACTATCTGACTTTCGAGGCGTATCTGTTTGCTGCCGCGCTGTACTTGGTCGTCACTTTCACGATGATGGGCCTGTTCCGCCTGGCCGAGAAGCGCTATACGGCCTACCTACAGCCCCACTCGCACTGAATCCACGAGGCAACCAGGCATGACCACGACAGAGCACGCATCCGCAGACATCCAGCTGCAGGTGCTGGACATCCACAAGAACTATGGCGAGCACCAGGTGCTGCGCGGCGTGTCGCTGGCTGCTCGCGCCGGCGATGTCATCAGCATCATCGGCAGCTCGGGCTCGGGCAAGAGCACCTTTTTGCGCTGCATGAACCTGCTCGAACGCCCCAATCAGGGGCGCATTTTGCTCAAGGGCGAGGAGCTGGGCCTGCGCAAGCACGCCGATGGCGAGCTGCACGCCGCAGACATGGCCCAGTTGCAGCGCTTTCGCACCAAGCTGGCCATGGTGTTTCAGCATTTCAATCTGTGGGCCCACATGACGGTGTTGCAGAACATCATTGAGGCGCCCGTACACGTGCTCAAGCAGCCCAAGGCCCAGGCGTTGGAGTCAGCCGCGCGTTACCTGGAGATGGTGGGGCTGAGCGGCCAGGGCGACAAATACCCCAGCCAGCTCTCGGGCGGGCAGCAGCAGCGCGTGGCCATTGCCCGCGCCCTGGCCGTGGAGCCCGAGGTGCTGCTGTTTGACGAGCCCACCAGCGCGCTCGATCCGGAACTGGTGGGCGAGGTGTTGCGCATCATGCAGTTGCTGGCCCAGCAGGGGCGCACCATGGTGGTGGTGACGCACGAGATGGGCTTTGCGCGCGAGGTTTCCAACCATCTGGTGTTTTTGCACCAAGGGCGCATCGAGGAGCAGGGCGACCCGCGCCAGGTGCTGGCCAACCCCAGCAGCGAGCGGCTGGCCAAATTTCTCTCTGGCAACCTCAAATGAGCTTGCGGGCAGGGCTTCAGAGCCTGCCCGCAAAGCCCTCGCCTGGGCGAGGGCTTTGACTGGAGATCAGAACTGCGTAGGCGGGAAGGCGTTGCGCTTGACCTTGGGCCGCTGCAGGCGCTGCTCGTCCTTCCATTGCGCATTGCTGGGCGCTTGATCGAGGCGAATGTGTGCCACCAGGCCGCCGCTGTTGGCATTGGTCAGGGCAAAGCGCCCGCCCATGCGTTGCACCGTCTTGTCCACGATGGACAGGCCCAGGCCCGCGCCAGCGGCTGCGGTGCGGGCGCTGTCGCCACGGAAAAAGGGCTTGAGCAGATTGCTCAGCTCCGCCTCGGGCACGCCAGCGCCGTGGTCGCGGATCTTGAGCAGCACATATTTGGAGCCGGAAAACTCGCTGGCGACGATCTCCACCTGGGCGATGCCTGTGTCAGGCGTCTTGCCGTAGCGGCGGGCGTTCTCCAGCAAATTGGTGACGACGCGCGAGAGCTCGACCTCATCGGCATAGACATACAAATCGCCTGGCACGCGGGTGCTGATCTCCATCTCGCCCAGCTCCTGGATGGAGAACACACAGTTGGAGACGATGCTTTGCAGGTTGACGCTGTTGCGCTTGCCCGAGACGGGGCGGGCGTAGTCCATGAACTTGTCGATGATGGCATCGAGCTGCACGATGTCGGCCACCATGTGCTCGCGCGCCAGCTCATCGGCCACGCTCATTTCCGTCTCCAGGCGCAGCCGCGCCAGCGGTGTGCGCAGATCGTGCGAAATGCCCGCCAGCATCACGGCGCGGTCCTGCTCGACTTTCGCGAGCTGCTCGGCCATGCGGTTGAAGCCGATGTTCACTGCGCGGATCTCGCTGGTGGCTACCTCCTCGTTGAGCTGGCTGTTGCCAAAATCCCCCGCCCCCAGGCGGAAAGTGGCGTTGGACAGCTCCTTGATCGGCTTGTTGAGCAGTCGCGTAATGATCGCTGCGCCAGCCAGAGAAATGCCCACGGCCGCCATCAGCCACAACAGCACGGTGCGGCCCCCCACTGGGCTCAGGCGGGAGCTGTCCATCAGCAGCCAGGTGTAGTCGTCGCCCAGGCGAAAGCTGACCCATAGCCCGGGCGTGCCATTGACCTTCTTGGCCACCAGAGTCTCCATGCCCAGGCGGCTGCGCAGCTCGGCGCTGAGCTTGTTGCCCAGCGCCGAGTCGGTCATCAGCTCATAAGTGTCTGCCGGCTCGTGCGGCTGAATGCGCATGCCCTCTTGCTCGGACAGCGTCTTGAGCAGCGAGACGCGGGCAATCGCGTCCGAGTGCGTCAGCCCGGCGCGGCTGAGGTTGACCATGGTGGCAATTTGCTGCGCCGTGTGCAGCGTGCGCGGCTCGAATTCCAGCGCGCGAAACGATTGAATCCAGACCACGATGGTGGCCACCAGCAGCAGCGACAGCAAGATGAAGGTGCGCCAAAACAGGCTGAGGTGAATGCGGCGCTGGCGCGCTCCAGGGGCCTCTTCAAGAGGCGCGACGTCGTCGTCGGTGGAAGCGAGGGTTTTCATGATGGCAGTGTAAAAACGGTGCATCACACGTTCTAGCATTGCAGCCAGAGCGCCTGGCCAAGGGCATCATGCATTGCACCCGGCGTGGCCGCGCAGCACAGTGCGCACAGCAAAACCGGGCCATTGTGGCCCGGTTCATGGTTGCAAGCGGCGCTTGGATCTCAGCATAGCGCAGCGTTTCTTGGCCAGCGCCGCGAGCTTGAGCGGCTCAAAGGCTCTTGCCTTTCTGGGCCCCAAGCGCACTCAATGGTTTCCATCGGGCACGAACACGTAGCCCACGCCCCAGACCGTCTGGATGTAGCGCGGTGAAGTGGCGTCCTCCTCGATCAGCTTGCGCAGCCGCGAGACTTGCACATCCAGGCTGCGGTCGAAGGGCTCGAACTCGCGCCCGCGCGCCAGCAGCGCTAGCTTCTCGCGCGAGAGCGGCTGGCGCGGGTGGCGCACCAGGGCCTTGAGCATGGCGAACTCGCCCGTGGTCAGTGGCAGCTCCTCGCCATTCTTGTGCAGCGTGCGCGCGCCCATGTCGAAGCGAAACGCGCCGAAATTGACGATGGCATTGTCGCCCGCTGGCGCGCCCGGCGCCTCCATGGTCGGGCGGCGGCGCAGCACGGCGTGGATGCGCGCGAGCAGCTCGCGCGGATTGAAGGGCTTGCCCACGTAGTCGTCAGCGCCCACTTCCAGGCCGACGATGCGATCCACGTCCTCGCTCTTGGCCGTGAGCATGATGATCGGGGTGCGGTCGTTGTTGCCGCGCAGGCGCCGGCAGATGGACAGGCCATCCTCGCCGGGAAGCATCAAATCGAGCACCAGCAAGTCGAAGGTCTCGCGCAGCATGATGCGATTGAGCGCCTTGCCATCTTCGGCCACCATGACCTCGAAGCCTTCCTGAGCCAGATAGCGGCGCAGCAGGTCGCGGATGCGGGCATCGTCATCGACCACCAAAATCTTGTCGCCACGCCCTGCAGTCGTTGGCTGTGTGGCGACCTGCTCGGGCAGGGTGTTGTGTTCGGTGTTCATGCTTGGGTGAAATCAATGGTGCTTGAAGTTGTATGAAGGTCGCCGCTCGAAGCGGCAGCAGGCAAAGGGCCGATCCTCAGAGCCTCTCCTCCGCCGGTAGCTTGCCGCGCGTATTGTGACAAGCTAATTTTTTAATGAACAATGCTAACCCGTTGATTTCAATAATTGTTACATTTTTTTCTGTGATCGGAAAATCGTAAGTGGGCTGTGTAGGGGGGCGTTGAGATTCGGTTTGCGCAGCGGCCTCCCGCCGATTCGCATGCAGGGCCTGTCACAGGCCCAGCAGATCCAGCCAGTGGCGGGCCAGGGCCTGTACGGCCAGCGGCGTCGATGATGCAGAAGGTCTTGGAACGGTGGGGCGGTTGCTCCAGCACAGGTATTCGACCAGGCCGCTGGGCGTGCCGCAGGCCTGGTACACCGCAGGCATGATGGGCACGTGGTCGCCGTACCAGCACAGGCTGGCCGGTTGCGCGCTGCGTGCCAAGTGTTCGTGCAGCCTGGCGGCCATGCGGTTGGCGTTGCGCAGGTGGCGCAGGTAGATGCCCAGCTCCTCGCAGCCCGGCGGTGGCGTGCCGTGGTAGAGCGTTTGCAATTCGGCGCGCGTGATGCGCTCCAGGTGCAGCGGGCCGTGGTTTTCCATCGTGATGGCGAAAATGAACAGCGGCTCTTGGGCCTGCTCCAGCAGGTCGCAGATGCGCTCGGCCACAGCAGCGTCGCCGATGTAAGGGCCGCAGCGTTGGCTGGGCTCGAAGTGGCGCACATCCAGAAACTCATCGAAGCCCAGCAAGGGCAGCACGCGATCGCGCAGGTAGAAGCTGGCCGGGTAGGGATGGATGCACACGGTGCGGTAGCCCAGCTGCTTCAGATAGCCGGCCAGCGATGCCACGGGCCAGCCCGCGGCAATGGCGCGGTAGGGGTTGAAGCGGTGCACGCCCAGCTGGTCGGGGGCGATGCCGCACAGAAAGCCAAATTCGCTGCGTACCGTGTTGGCGCCCCAGGCCGGCACCTGCAGCGCGCCGCTGCTCTGGGCCTGGGCGCGCAGCCGGTCGAAGTCGGCCAGCAGGTCGCGGCGGATGCCGGCGTGCAGGCTGCGGGCGTCGAAGAAGGATTCGCTTTGCACGGCCACCAGGTTCGGCAGGGGCTGGGGCAGGCTGGCGGGTCTGCGCGGTGCGGCAAATGGGCTGGCATGCTGTGGCAGCAGGCGCTGCGCTTGCCGGTAGCGCCACAGGCAGGCAAGCAGGCCCAGATGGCGCGTGTCGTGCCCGGCGTCGAAGGTGGCTGGCGGGGCCGCGGCATGGCCGATGCGCCACAGCAGCAGGCCAATGCCCAGCACTGTGGCGATGCCGCCGAGCTGGCCCTGCCAATGCAGCCGCGCTGGAGGGGGCGGCTCCAGCCACAGGCCGATGGCGATGGCCAGCGCAAAGCCAGCCGCTGCCGCGAGAAACTTGCCCCAGCCCAGAAAGGGGATGTAGAGCCGGGGGTGGCGCAGTGCATCGCTGAAGTATTCCAAGTCCGGATAGACGAAGGGCTCGCGCAGTGCTTGGTACTTGGCATTGCCCACCAGCACCAGCATCAGCACCCAGGCCAAGGCCGCGGCCAGGGCAAACCAGGGGCGGCCCAGCAGCAGGCACAGCAGGCCGTGGGCGGTGTAGCCCATGCCGGCATGCAAGGCCCAGGCGCCCCAGGGGCGCGCCCAGCGCGGGCGCGGTTGCAGCTTTTGCTCCAGCAGGGCCGATAGCGCCAGGCCCAGCGTGGCCGCGCCCAGCACCTGTGCAAAGGCCGGCTCAGGCGCCATAGCCCAGCCAGCGCAGGATGCGCGTGGAGATGGCCGCTGGCAGCACCGCCAGCCACCAGCAGCCCCAGCTCAACGGGAAGGGAAAGCCGATGCGTGCGCGGTTGCGCGCCAGGCCAAGGCGGATGGCGCGCGCGGCGCGCGCCGCTGGCCACAACTGCGGCTTGGGGCCGGGCATTGCATCGCACATTGGGGAGCGCACATAGCCGGGCATGACCACGTTGACCCGGACGCCCTGCGCGGCCCAGGCGCCGCGCAAGGCCTCGCCATAGGCTTTCAGCCCGGCCTTGCTGGCGCAGTAGGCGGGCGCGAGGGGCAGGCCGAAATAGGCCGCCAGCGAGCTGATCAGCGCCACCTGCCCGTGGCCGCGCCGGGCCATGGGGGGGATCAGCGCCTGGGTGATGGCCATGGCTGCGCGCAGGTTCACTTCCAGCAGCGCCTGCACTTCGTCCCAGGGCTCGGGGCTGCCTGGCTGGCGCGCATGGGTATTGAGCCCGGCGCAGACGATCAGCAAGTCGGGCAGATGCTGCGCGCACACGGCTTGCAGCCAGTGCTCCAGCGCCTGCCGGTCGCGCAGGTCCAGCGCCTGGGTGTGCACCTGCGCGCCGCGTGCGCGGCACTGCGCGGCCAGGGCTTCGAGCCGCTGGCTGCGCCGCCCTTGCAGCAGCAGCTCCCGTCCGGGGCCGGCGTATTCGAGCGCCAGCGCGCCGCCGATCTCGCCGGTGGCGCCTGTGATGAGTACGAGGCGGGGGGCGGGCGGGCTCATAGCAGTTGCTCCAGGGCAGACTGCGGCGCAAGCAGCGCCGGCAGGCTGTGCGCCACGGCCAGCGCCATGCCCGGCGCGCAGTAAAAGCCGCCATTGATCTGCGTGGCATGCAGCACGCAGCGACGGAAGTTGTCGAACAGGCCGGCATCGGGGGGCATGGCCTCGCGCCAGAACGCATGCAGCGGCATCTGGCTGGTCAGGCCCGGCAGGTTGTAGATCGGGTCGCTGAGCGCCAGCGTGGGCGTGCCTTGCTCCAGGGCCACCAGCCCGGCGGTGCTGTTGACCGTGACCACGCCGCGTGCCTGACGCGCCAGCGTTTGCAGGTCGCCGTCCTCCAGGTAGTCGATGCGCTCTTGCAGATCCAGGCGCCGTGCGGCCTGGGCAATCAGCCGGCCATAGGGCATCAGCCCCATGTCCAACGGATGGTTTTTGATGACCAGCCGGCTCTGGCAGGGCGCATGGGCGGCAAAGGATTGCAGCACCAGCTCGATGACCTGGCCCATGTGGGCAAACGAGGAGTGCTTGCGGATTTGCGCATCGCCATTGAGCTGCAAGGGCAGCAGGAAATAGGGCGCGGCGCCGTGGGCGATGGCCAGGGCCCGGCGGCGCTCTTGCGCGCCAATGCGGCGCAGCAGCGCAAAGCGCCGCAGGTAGCCGGCGTATTCCAGCGGCGCGCTCACGCTTGCGTGCGTGCGGTAGCGCGGAAAGCACAGCGGGTTGAGCAGGCCTGCGAGGTGGTAGGCCACATCGTGCGTGGCGCGTTTGTAGAACGGCGCGGCAAAGGCCTGCGGCGCGGGCTCGGGCAGGCGCGGGCCGGCTTCTTGGTACCAGCGAATGTCGCGCGGCAGCAGCGAGCGCGCGTTCACGCCCTCGCGTTCGAGCGTGATCCAGGCCGGGCGGAAATACCCCTCCTCGAACACGTGGGTGCGCACGCCCTGCACGCGGGCCTGCGCCACGGCCGGCAGATGCACCTGGCGCTGGTCGCCAAACAGCACCTGGTCGGTAATGCCGTGGCGCTGGTACAGCTCCGCCAGCGTGGCGCGCAGCTCGGCATCGAGCTCACCGCCTGGGGTGCGCACAAAGCGTTGCGCTGGCCCCTGGCGGGCCCAGTACAGCGCATCGCCGGCGCAGAAGTTCAGCCGGTGCACGGCATGGCCCAACCCGCGCAGGCCTGCCGCCAGACGCGCGAAAAACGGGGTGCATGGCCCTTGCAAGAACAGGAAGGCGCGCTTCATCGCACCCCCACGATGCGGCGCAGCCAGATGCGCAGGTGCTGGCGCCACCAGGGCGTGGCCGTGCCGTTGCGCGCACGCCAGGCTTCGAGCTCGTCCAGGGCCTGCTCGGCACTGAGCTGGCCCGCCCGCTGGCGGCTCAGGTAGCGAGGGTAGAGCAGCAGCGCGCCGGCCACCAGCTCGTCGAGCGTGAGGCGGCGCGCCCGCCGCTGCGCCGCAGCTTGCAGCCAAGGGGCAGCGGGGGCCTGGGCCGGCTCTGGAGGGCTGGGCGGGGGGGGGCTCAGCGGATCTTGCGTCAGGCCCCAGCCGGCATAGAACGGCAGGCCGTGGCAGACCACTTGTTTGCCGCGCAGCAAGGCCTCGAAGCCGGCCAGAGAGGTCAGGCAGTGCACGGCATCGACCTGTGTCAACAGCGCGCCCATGGGCACGTCGCCGACGATGGCATCGCACCAGCGCGCGGCCTCTTGCTCGCCCTGGCCGCGGGCGCGCAGCCCGGCCAGCACGTCCGGGTGGGGTTTGTACAGCAGCCAGGCATCGGGGCAGGCGCGGCGCGCGGCTTGCAGCAGCGCCAGATTGCTGCGGATGCCCGCCGCCCCCAGGGCGATGGAGGCATCGCTTTCCACCTGGCCGGGCACCAGCACCACCTGCCGGGCGTGCGCCGGGCGCTGCCAGTGCGCGCTGCCGACGTTGTACTTGGTCAGCCCGCTGGCCACCAGACGCTGGCGCAGGGCTTGCGCGCGCCGCAGCAGCTCTGGCTCGAAATGGCGCTGCGCCAGCAGCACCTCCAGGTCGGAGGGCTGCGAGGCGTCGAAGTACATGCCGCGCCCGTCCACGACCCAGGACAGCGGCCGAATCAAATCGGCCCCCAGGCCGACGGAGCGCAAAAAGCCGTCCTCGACGCGCAGCACGCGCCAGCCGCGCGCGGCCGCCTGCGGCACGGCGCGCATGCCCCAGACTGCCAGCGTGGCGCCCTCGGGCACCTGCTCGGGGCGGGCCACGAAGCGCACGCGCTGGCCGGCAAAGCACTGTCGCAGCGGCCGGTGCTTCCAGCGGGAAAAGCCCAGGGCATGGATCACGCGCGCTTCCTTCTTGTGGGCTGTCAAAGATTGCTCAGGCTGCGCACCGAGAACAGCGTGGAGGAGAGGATGTTGAGAAACTTTTGCAGCTCGGCGGCCGGGGCATTGGCCACGTAGAGCACGTCCTTGTCCTGCATCGGGAAGCTTTGCGCCAGCAGAAAGGCGCGCGGATCGCGAAAGTCCATGCGGTAGATCACGGGCACCAGGCCGTCTGCGGTGCGGGCCGCTGGCGGCCCGGCATCGGCGCGCTGCTCGGGCGGCGGCTCTGGCTGCAGCAGCTGGGGCTGCTCGAAGCGGAACACGAACACGGCCCGGGCATCGCCGCGAGCATCCTGAATGCCGCCAGCGCGCGCCAGGGCCTGCGCCAGGCTGATGCCCTGGGCCTCGAAGTCGAGTTCCTCATTCCGGCCCGTGGCGCCCAGCACTGTCAGGCTCAGCGGTCGGTGCAGCGCCGTGAGCACGTCGCCCGGTTGCAGCAGCACGTTGTGCTCGGGCTCTTCGATGACGCGCGTCAGCGGCATGCGCAGCACCTGGCCAGCGCGGCTGAGTTGCAGCGTGATCTTGCCCACGGGCTGGCGCACGCCACCAGCGGCGGCCAGGGCATCGAGCAGGCGCTCGCCTCGGGCCGTCAGCGGCACGCGCTGGCTGGCGCCGACCTCGCCGATGACGGTGACGTTGGAGGTGGCATTGCGCAGCACGCGCACCAGCACCTGCGGCTGGTTGGCCTTGCGCTTGAGGCGCTGGACCAGCTCGGCCTCGATGGCCTGGGGCGTCTTGCCAGCCACCTTAATGGCGCCAGCAAACGGCACGTTGATGATGCCCGCGCGGTTGACGATTTGCTCGGGGAAGGTGGCGCGCACGGCGCTGGAGCCGGTATGGGCATCAATGGTGGTGCCGCCGAACAAGGCCGCTGGCGGCGCCTCCCAGATGGAGACCTCGACCGTGTCGCCCGCGCCGACCAGGTATTCCGGCGCCTGTGCGGCGGGCAGGGCGTGGGCGAAGGCGTCCAGGCGCTGCGCGGCCAGCAGCCGGCGCGTCAGCGCCTCGTCCACATCGAGCACCGCAACGGGCGGCGCGGCGCTGTCGTGCTGCGCCGCCACGATTTGCGCCATGTTCGGCCCCGAGGCCGGCAGCCAGCCGGGCGAGGAGGCGCAGCCGGCCAGCAGCAGGGCCAGCGCCGCGGCCAGCGAAGTTTGGCGCATGGCGCGGCCTGTGCTTCGGCCAGTGGCTCGGTCAGTGGTGCGGCGTGTCTGCAGTAAGGGGCGGCGGTGGCAATGCAGCATGGTGATGGCGTCCTGCAAGGCAATGTCTCAACGGCGGTGGGCAAAGGCTCTCAACCCCAGCAATGGGCCTGCTCCCAGGCCCAGGCGTGGGCGATGATGGTGCTCAGTTGGGCGTGCTGCGGCTGCCAGCCCAGCAGCTCGCGGGCGCGGCGGCTGTCGGCTACCAGGCGCGCCGGATCGCCCGGGCGGCGCGGCTCCAGGCGCACGGCGATGTCGCGGCCGGTGACCTGGCGCGCAGCCTCGATCACCTCCAACACCGAAAAGCCCTGGCCATTGCCCAGGTTCAGGCGCAGGCTGGGGCCGCCTGCGAGCAGGTGCTGCAGCGCCAGGGCATGGGCCTGGCACAGGTCGGCGATGTGGATGTAGTCGCGGATGCAGCTGCCGTCGGGCGTGTCGTAGTCCGTTCCGAACACCGAGATGGCCGCGCGCCGCCCGGCTGCGGCCTGCAGCACCAGCGGGATCAGATGCGTCTCGGGCACATGGCGCTCGCCCAACTCGCCCTCGGGGTCGGCGCCGGCGGCATTGAAATAGCGCAGGCAGACCGACTTCAGCCCATAGGCTTGGTCGAAATCCTCCAGCATCTGCTCGGCCATCCACTTGCTGCGCCCATAGGGGTTGATGGGTTGCTTGGGGTGGTCTTCGTCGATGGGCAACTGCTGTGGGTTGCCGTACACGGCCGCCGTCGAGGAGAAGATGAAGCGCAGCACTCCAGCCGCGCGCATGGCCTGCAGCAAGGTCAGCGTGGCGGCCACGTTGTTGGCGTAGTACTTGGCCGGCTCGGCCACCGATTCGCCAACCTGGATGAAGGAGGCAAAGTGCATCACCGCATCGAAGCGGTGCTGCGCAAACAGCTGCGCCAGCAGGCTGGCGTCGGCGGCCGAGCCCACGACCAGCTGCGCACCGGCCACGACCGCATCGGCGTAGCCGGCCGAGAGGTCGTCGAGCACGACCACCGCCGCCCCCTGCTGGCGCAGCTGCTTGACCATGTGCGAGCCGATGTAGCCAGCGCCGCCGACGACGAGGATTTTGTGGTGGTTCATAGCGCCTCCGTGCGCAGCCGCTCCAGCGTCTGATTGATCAGCGTGGAGGAGGTGGATTGGGTATAGGGGAAGTAGATGATGCGCGCGCCCAGGCGCTGCAGGCCTTGTTCGAGCACGGCATGGGCCTGAGCCCACTGGCCCAGTTGGCGATGGGCAATGCAGGCCTGGGCATAGCCGCGCCAGTCCTCGGGATGTTGCCTGCGCGCGCGCGCACACAGCGCCAGGGCCTGCGACCACTGCTGGGCCTGCAGCACCTGCTCAGCCAGTTTCAGAGGGTCTTTGAAGCGGCAGGTGATTCGGTGGATCCAATGGTGCATCGTCGTTTTGCCCGGTGAGGGGGGCTCAGGGTCTCAGGCGCTGTGCAGCAGCTTCTCGGCCTTGGCGCGGGCCGAGCCGATGACCTGATGCATGTCGTAATAGCGGTATTCGGCCAGGCGGCCGCCGAAGAGCACGCGCGGCTCGCGCTCGGCCAAGGCTTCATAGCGCGCGAACAGCGCCATGTTGGCGGCGTCGCCGATGGGGTAGTAGGGCACCTTGTCGCGCGACCAGGTGTCCGGGATTTCGCGCGTGATGCAGGTGCGCGCGCTGGCGTTGCCTGGCTCGAAGTGCTTGTGCTCGACGATGCGCGTCCAGGGCACGCTGGCCTCGGTGTAGTTGACCACGGCATTGCCTTGGTGGTTGTCGGTGTCCAGCCACTCGGTCTCAAAGCGCAGGGTGCGGTATTCGAGTTCGCCGAAGCGGTAGTCGTAGAAGGCGTCGATGCGGCCGGTGAAGACGGTGTGGCGCGCCAGGGCGTCCAGGGCGCTGCGCTCGGCCAGGTAGTCGGTGTTCAGACGCACTTCGATGCCTTGCAGCATGCGCTCGAACAGCGCGGTGTAGCCGCCGCTGGGAATGCCCTGGTAGCGGTCGTTGAAGTAGTTGTTGTCCCAGCTCCAGCGCAGCGGCAGGCGCTTGATGATGGCCGCCGGCAGCTCCTTGGGGTCTTTTTGCCATTGCTTGCGGGTGTAGTCGCGGATCAGGGTTTCGTAGATGTCGCGCCCGACCAGCGACAGCGCCTGCTCTTCCAGGTTGGCCGGCTCGCGCTCCAGGCGCAGGCGCTGGGCTTCGATGCGCGCGCGGGCCTGCTCGGGCGTGGTCACGCCCCAGATCTGGTTGAAGGTGTACATGTTGAACGGCAGCGAGTAGGCCTTGCCGCCGTGCATGGCGATGGGGGCGTTGCGAAAGTTGTTGAACTGCGCAAAACGCTGCACGAAGGCCCAGATCTTCTCGTCGTTGCAGTGGAAGATGTGCGGCCCGTAGCGGTGCACGTGGATACCCTCGATGTGCTCGGTGTAGCAGTTGCCGGCGATGTGCGGGCGCTGGTCGATCACCAGGCAACGCTTGCCGGCGTCAGTGGCCAGGCGGGCAAAGGTGGCGCCGAACATGCCAGCGCCGACGATCAGGTAGTCATACATGGGATGCACTCCTTGAGGATGGGGGGTAGCCCAGGGGGGCGAAGAATTGGCGGTACAGCAGCAGGGCCGATTGCCGCAGGCCCCAGTGGCGGCGGGTGATTTGCGCGCGCACGCGCCAGTAGGCGCGTGCCATGTGCCAGGCCATGCGCAGCCGGCCGGGCACGCGCCGCCCGCCTTGCAGCAGGCCGCTGGTGGCTACGGCATGCAGGCGTTGCAGGCCCAGGGCCTGCGCCAGTTGCTGGCGCTCTTGCTCTGGGGTGATGCCCTGGCGCTGCATGGCCCCGCGCAGGTGCTGGCGCAGCGGGCGGCCGTGGCGCACGGGCAACTGATCGATGATGGCGATCTGTCTTGCGGGCTCGGGCACCAGGGTTTGCCAGTGCCAGTCCAGGCCAAAGCCGCTGCGCGTGTGCTGCAGCCGTGGCAGCAGTTGTTGCAGCAGTGGCGCGGCCAGCAGCGGAGCCATGATTTCGACCAGGTTGGTGTGGCGGTGGGCAAAGCCTGGGCAGGCCAGCGTCAGCCGGTGCGAGAAGTAGCTGTCCCTGCTCAGGGCCGGCTGCGCCAGCCAGAAGCCGTGCTGGCGCACGTAGGCGAACAGCGCCTCGACCTGCTGGGCATTGGTTTCGATGTCGTCGTCCACCAGCCAGTAGTGGTCGTAGCCTTGCAGGGCCTGTGGGTGCTGGGCGAAGAAGTGCCAGATGCCGTCCCATTTGCCGCCGGGGCGCTGGTGCAGCCATTCGGGCAGCGCGTCGCCGGCCTGGGCCGCAGGCAGGCTGCCGTCGTAGCAGCTCAGGGCGATGTCCCAGCTGCGCTGGCTGCGCGGCACGCGCAGCAGCGGGCCGGCGCAGTGCTGGCGCCCGGCCCGCATCAGCACCAGGCCGCGTGGCGCTGCCATCACTGCTCCTGCGCCGCAGCCCGGCGGCGCTGCGCGTCGTGCGCGAAGATGTCTTGCCAGGCCTGGCGGCTGCGCAGTTGAGGGATGCGCTGCGCCCAGGCCTGGGCGGCGGCATGGCGCTGACGGCGGTAGGCCGACCAGGCGCCCCACGCCTGGCGCAGTGTCTGGCGCAGCAAGGTGCGGTCGGGGCTGTAGCGCAGGTGGTAGCTGCCCAGGCCATTGGTTTTGACGTAGGGGCGGGGGCCGATGTTCGAGAGGTTGGCTTCGTGGTCGAGCAGCAGCTTGGCGCCGCTGCTGCGCGCCAGCAGCAGGGCCATGGCCAGGCGGTAGAGCACCAGCAGGGCCAGACCGAAGTCCGAGCGCGGCATGCGCCGCAGCTTGGCCGGGCGCGGGGGCAGTTGGTACTGGTCTGCCGGGGCCGGCGCCAGTTGTTTGGCCAGTGCGGCGATGTCGGCATGGATGGCGTCGGCGCCGCTGTCGAGCACGTCCGGGCCTTGCAGGAAGTCGCGCACGGCGCGCGCCAGCAGCGTGGCCGAGAGGTAGTCGTGCGAGGCGGCGGCCTTGAGCATCCACCACAGCACGTCGATGGGTGATTCGTGGCGGAAGCGATCGGGATAGGTCGATGCCAGCACCAGGCGGTTGCGCAGGTCGTAGTAGGTTTGCCAGCTGCCGACTTTGACGTAGAAAGGCTCGTGCCAGACGGCGATGCCAGGCATGGCCACGGTCTTGACGCCGCGCTGTTGCAGGCGCAGGCCGTATTCCATGTCGTCGCCGCGGATGAAGATCGGCGCGGGCAGTTGCGCGGCTTCGATGTGCGCCGTGGGGATGGCGCAGAACCACCAGGCGTTGTAGTCCACCTCGTGGTAGCGGTTGAAGGGGATGAGGGCGTCGAGGCTGCGCAGGTCGATGTTGTGGTGCAGCGACTGGATGCGGGTGTTGGCGCGCACGCGCGCGCCCGCTTCGTAGAGGAAGTGCGGCCGCATCATGTCGAGCATGTGGCCGCCGACGGCATAGTCCGGGCCGATGAATTGCAGCAGGCTGTGCAGGGTGTGCAGCACGCGTGCGTCAATCACGGCGTCGTCGTCCATCAGCACGTGGTGGGTGATGCCCTCCAGTTGCAGGGCTTCGTGCATGGTGCGGGTGAAGCCGCCGCAGCCGCCGAGGTTGCCCTGCTCGATGAGCAGGATGCGCGGCTCGCTTTGCGTGAGCTTGGCCAGCTCGGGCAGGGCGAACGGCGGGCCTTGGTTGACGACGACGATGCGCGCCAGCGCATCGCGCAGCTGAGGCAGCGCCAGCAGCGCGCGCAGATTGCGCAGCAGGAACTTCTCCCGGTTGAAGGTGCAGATGCCGATGCTCAGGCGCGGCTGGCGCTGTGGCGCGCTGCGGGTGACGAAGCCGATGGAGTCGATGCGGCTGCGGCGGCGCGCGCCCAGGTCGAGGAAGATGCGGCCGCTGAGCTCGCCGGTGGTCGATGCCAGCGCGTTGAGCGCGACGCGCTGGGGCTGGCTGCCGTCGGACTTCAGGCGGGTGAAGGCGATTTTCTGGCAGCCGTAGTCGCGGGTGTCGCGAAACACCTCCAACTGCAGCGATCCGGTGAATGCAATCTCCAGCTCCAGCTCGTGCACGCTGCTGATCTGGCTCCAGTAGCTTTCGTAGAAGGAGTTGAAGTAGCTGTTGAACGAGACTTTGGCGCCCCGCTCCATGTGCAGCGCATCGTCGATGACTTCCGAGTATCCGGCCAGATAACGCAGGTACAGGTCGCTGAGCGCAGTGTCCTGCGGCAGCAAAAGCTGTTGCACCAGCGCAGCTGGCGGCAATGGCGCTGGGGCAGCGGCGGTGGGGGGCGTAGTGGATTGCATTTAGCAATGCTCCTGGTAGAAGGCGATGGCCTCGCCGGTGTCGGAAAACGCCTGCAGGCGCCGGTCCTTGAGGACGAAGGCGCGGTCGCAGTGGTTGCGGATGTTGTGGATTTCGTGCGAGACGATGACGAAGCTGCGCTCGGCGCGCTTTTCGAACAATTCGCGGCGGCATTTGTCGTGAAAGCGCGCGTCGCCGACGGTGATGACCTCGTCGATGAGAAAGCAGTCGAACTCCACGGCCATGGAGATCGCAAAGGCCAGGCGCGCGCGCATGCCGGCCGAGTAGGTCTTGACCGGCTCGCGCAGGTATTTGCCCAGTTCGGCGAAGTCGTCCACGTAGGCCACTTTGTCCTGGTGCGGCACTCCATAGACGCGGCAGATAAAGCGCAGGTTGTCCAGGCCGGTGAGGCTGCCTTGGAAGGCGCCGCCGAAGGCCAGCGGCCAGGAGATGTTCATGCCGCGCTCGATGCGCCCGGAGTTGGGCCGCTCGACGCCGCCAAGCAGGCGAATCAGCGTCGATTTGCCCGCGCCATTGCGCCCGAGCACGCCGACTTTTTCGCCGCGCGCGATGCAGGCGTCCACGCCTTCGAGCACCCGGTGGATGCCGTGGCGGGTGTGGTAGTGCTTGGAGACTTGGTGCAGGCGGATCATCATTCAAGCTCCACGCGCTGCTCCGAGCCGCGCACCAACGCCAGGCCAATCAGGCTCAGCACCAGGTTGCAGATGATGAAGAAGCCCGGATCCTCATGGGTCGTGACGGCCTCGCCCCAGAAGCCGTGGCGCACCATTTCCACGCCGTGCACCATGGGCATCCACAGCACCAGCTCTTGCAGGGGTTTGGCCAGCCAGTCCACCATGTAGACCGCCCCGGAGATGGGAAACAGCAGGTAGTTGATGACCTGCCAGATGCGCTCGAAGGTGTCCGAACGCTCGGACAGGCCGCCGACGATGAAGCCCAGCGCAAAGGCCAGCCAGCTCAGCAGCAGCCAGCCCAG
>JAUMYI010000222.1 GCA_030528705.1 Comamonadaceae bacterium
GCGGCCGCAGCGTGGCGCATGGGCTTTTTCACCAATGCTCTGAACCCCAAGACCATGCTGTTCGTCGTGGCGGTCTATACCCAGGTGGTGCATGCCCAAACGCCGCTGGCGCGCAGCCTGGGCTACGGGCTGTTCATGTCGCTGGCGCACATCGTCTGGTTCAGCGTGGTGGCGCTGTTTTTCTCCGCCCCGGCCATGCGCCGCGCGCTGCTGGCGCGCCAGAGCTGGGTCGATGGCGTGATCGGCGCGCTGCTGTTGCTGCTGGGGGTGTCGCTGCTGTTCGTGGCGCGCGGCCAGCCGGGGTAGCGCAGCCAGCTCACCGCTACAGCCGCCCGTAGCTGTGCAGCCCGCCCATGAGCAGGTTGACGCCCAGAAAGGCAAAGCCCGTCAACGCCAGGCTCAGCAGCGCCCACCAGGCCAGCCAGGGGCCGCGCCAGCCTTTGAGCATGCGGCTGTGCAGCCAGCTGGCGTAGTTGAGCCAGACGATCAGCGCCCAGGTTTCCTTGGGGTCCCAGCTCCAGTAACGCCCCCAGGCCTGGTCGGCCCAGATTGCGCCCAGCACGGTGGCCAGCGTGAAGAAGGCAAAGCCCAGGGCAATGCTTTGGTAGAGCAGCGCGTCGAGCAAGGCCAGGCTGGGCAGGCGCTGCGCCACGGGGCCGCGCAGCGCCATGATGGCGCTGGCTGGCACGACGGCCAGGCCCAGGCACAGCAGCCAGAAGTGGGGCTGGCCAAAGTGCATGGAGCGCATGCTGCCCAGCAGCACTGGCACCAGGCACAGGGCCATGCCCAGCAGCCACAGCAGCCCTTGCGCGGCGCGGCTGGGGCGTTGTTGCTGGGCATGGTGCTTGAGCAGCCAGGCAAAGGCCAGCGCGGCAGCCAGCGTGAAGCAGCCGTAGCCGACGAAGTTGGCGGGCACGTGCAAGGCCATCCAGTGGCTTTGCAGAGCCGGCACCAGCGGGCCGATGGCATGGCCTTGGTGGGCGGCGCCATGCCACAGCAGCAGTCCGGCGGCGGCGCAGACCAGGCTCAGCGCCAGGGCCCCGAGCTGGCGCAGGCTGCCGTAGCGGCTTTCGCCATAGAGGTACAGCGCCGTGGTCAGCCAGCAAAACAGCAGCAGCACGTCGTAGAGGTTGCCGATGGGCAGATGGCCCATGCCGGGGCCCAGGCCGTGGCTTTCATGCCAGCGCAGCAGGCTGGCGCTCATGCCCAGTGCGCAGCCGCCCCAGGCCAGGCGCGAGCCCCAGCGTTGCAGTGCGGCGCTGGCGCGCCGCGCCCACAGGGCCAACCAGTGCAGCAGCGTGGCCAGGCCCAGCAGCAGGCACATGCCGGCCACGTGGCGCTGGTTGCTCGCCAGTTGGTGCAGCAGCGGATCGTCGCTGCGCAGCAAGGCCATGGCCGGCAGGGCCAGCAGGGCGACGGCCAGCGCCAAGCCCTGCAAGCCAGGCCAGTGATGGCCCAGGGCAACGAGCAGCGCCGCCAGGCCCAGCAGCAGGGCGTGCCCGGCCAGCGCCATCTGGCTGCCGTGCTGCAACCAGATGGCCGCGCAGGCGGCTGCCACGCACAGTGCGAACAGGGCGCTGCGCCACAAGGCTTGTGGCATCGGCCCAGGCGGGCGGGGCGGTGTGGGGGCGGCGGGATTCATGTCGGCTCGGGCTGGCAGGGATGGGCGGCGTGGGCATGCAGCAGCAGCGTGTGCAACCGTGCGAAGTCCTGCCCGGTGTGTGGGCCGGCGCGTGGGCAGCTCAGGCCCAGGGTGGCTTGGCTGCGCCCTGCTGGCGCTGCCTGAAGCCAGACCCACAGCCGCCGCTCGCGCACGAACAGCAGCAGGCCCAGGCCCAGCACCAGCAGCAGGCAGCCGCTGTAGACCAGGCCGCGGCCCGGCGCCTGGCCCACCTGCAAGATGCTGGCGTAGCGGGGCGTGAAATCCTCCAGCATGAAAAACAGTGGCGCGGGGTAGTCCTGAGCGGCATCGAGGGCCAGGATGGCGCTGCGCAAAAAGGCATCGGTGTAGGGGCTGCCGGCTGGCATGGGCGGCAGCCCGGCGGCCTGGCGTTGCTGCTGCAGCATGCTCAGCAGCAGTTGCGACAGCAGTTGCAGCAGGCCCTGGCTGGCGGCCTCTTGCTGCGCAGGCGCAGCCTGGCGCTGCACCAGCTGGGCCAGTGCGCTCAGGCCGGCCGGGGCGGCTGTGTCGATGGCGCCGTCGGCGGCCTGCCCGGCAAACAAGGCCAGCATATGGCTGGCCGAGTGCTGCAGCGCGGCGCGCGCCTGGGCGCTGGCCTGGGGCAGGTGGTGCTGGGCATGGTGCTGCACGGCGCGCTGGCGCTGCTCGGGGTCGTGCAGGCCGTGCAATAGGCCCAGCATGCTGCCCAGGCTGCCCAGCTCGTCCTGTGGCAGGCGCAGGTAGACAAAGGGCTGGTCAGGCTCGCGGCGCACGCCCAGCAGGTACACCGGCACGCCATCGCCCAGCTCGCTGGCCTGCATGGTGTTGTGGCCTTCGATGGTTTGGCCTGCCGCATCGCGCAGGCGGTATTGGATGGCCGGGCCGGGGGGCGTCTGGGGCTGGGTCGGCTCTTCCTCCAGGCCAGTGTGCAGCCGCAGTTGCTCCAGGCGGTGGCCGGCCAGCCCTGGCCAGGCCGGCAGCGCCAGGGTGTCGCCGCTGTGGGCGTTGAGCGTGGCGGCGGGCACGGGCCGGTGCAGGCCCAGCGGGCGCAGGCGCAGCGCGGAGCGGTGTTCTTCAAAGCCTGTCTGGTACACGTCGATGCCCTGCAGGCGCAGAGGCTGGTTCACGGCAATGCGGTGCTGGGTGCTGGCCGCGCCGCCGGGCTGGTGGATGCGCAGCTGGCTGCTGAACATGCTCGGCTGGCCGCTGGCATGGCGCGCGATCTCGAAACGCTCCAGCTCGATGGCAAAGGGCAGCTGCTGCACGAAATGGCCGGCGGCCTGACCTTCGAGCAGGATCAGCGCGCTGCGCTCGCCCTGGGCCAGGCGCAGCTGGCCGCGAAACGCATGGCCGCCAGCAGGCAGGCGGTGCTGGCCAGCAATGGCCTGCAGCTGCTCGGGCTGCAGGCCCGCCGGGCCGGGCCAGGGGCTTTGGCCGTGCCACCAGGCGCGGGCGCGCAGCGCCAGACTGCTGTCCTGCAGCGCCCCCAGGCAGATCAGCACGATGGCGCAGTGCGTGGCCAGATAGCCCAGCCGGTGGCCGGCCGCGCCCTGCTTGGCTGCCAGCAGCCAGTCGGCATCGGCTGGGGCGACATCGCTTTGATGCGGGTGCGGCTGGGCCGGGCGCTGCTGCACTTGCACCTGCCAGCCGTGTTGATGCAGGCAGGCGCGCATGCGCTGCGCCAGCTCGCCGGGCTGGCCGGCGCACAGGGCCTGCACACTCCAGGGCATGCTGCGCAGTTGCTGTGGGCGCTGTGGCAACCGGTAGTCGCCAATGGCGGCCAGATAAGGCCGGGCATTGCGCAGTACGCAAGAGCCGGTGCTGAGCAGCAGCAGGCCCAGCAAGCCCATGAACCACCAGGCGCCGTACACGTCGTGCAATTGCAGGCGCATCAGCAGCGCCCCCCAGAAGACGCCCCAGCTGTGCAGATAGTGTTCTGCCGACTCGCGCTGCGGCAGCAGCGTGCCCAGCAACGCGGCCAGGCCGATGAAGGGCAGCAGCGCAACGGCAAAGCGCATCGAGCTCAGCTCGGCCCAAAGCTGCTGGCGCAGGGTGCGCAGGGGCGGTGGCAGCCACCTGTCCAGCAAGGCAGCGATGCCCATCAATGGCAACAGCACTGCGCCCAGCAGCAGCCAGGCCAGCACTTGCAGCAGTGGCGCA
>JAUMYI010000223.1 GCA_030528705.1 Comamonadaceae bacterium
TCGTGCCGACCTTCCCAAGCGCAAAAGCAGTGCTGGCGCAAACGCTGCGCGGCTGCAAGCGGGCGGGGCAATTGTCATTGGATTTTGTCTGTCAAGCCCTTGGAGCTATTGATATTTGCCGGCCCTTGAGTGCAGAATACGCCGTTTTTTCACACACTGATCGTTCTTTTTTGCATTTCGCTATGTCTGCCATTCAGGTTCGCGCCGCCACGCTTCGTGATGCCAAAGCCATCGCCCAGATCCACACTGCCGCCATGCAAGCCGCCTACAAGGGCTTGGTGCCGGACGAGCACCTGAAGTCCATCAGCCTGGAAAAGCGCATCGCCTACTGGCGCGAAGCCATCGAGTATTGCGAGCCCCAGGTCAAGGTCGCCATCGAGAACGACAAGATCGTCGGCTTCGTCGGCTTTGATCGCTCGCGCGATGAGAAGACCCGCCCCACCACCGGCGAGATTTGGGCCATCTACATCTCCCCCAACCACTGGAACAAGGGCGTAGGCGCTGCGCTGTGGGATGCCGCGCGCGAGGGCCTGCATGAAGAAGGCTGCACCAACGTCACCGCCTGGGTGCCGGTGCAGAATGAGCGCGCGCTGAAATTCCATGAAACCGCTGGTTTCGAGCGTGAGGCCAGCAGCGCCAAGGTTGCCATGATCGGTGGCACCAAGTTCGAGGAAATCCGCGTCAAGCGTTCGCTGACCACCGGGCGTTGAGAAATCCCCCGCTGCGCCGCCAAGGCGCGCACCATGCACATGAACGGGCTGCGCTTTTGGGCGCAGCCTTTCTTTTTGGGCACAATGCCCGTGCCGCTTGACACGCCCTGCGGCGCCCCCATTTGATGGGCGTGACGTGATGTGCAAGGCAGTGCTGCCAATGGCGTGCAGGCAGGCGATCACGAGGGGACATGACGGAGCAGGCGGCCGCCGCTTGCACCACAGCACAGCAACGCATGCAATACCAGGACTACTACCAAATCCTCGGTGTGGACAAGAGCGCCAGCGCCGACGACATCAAGAAGGCCTACCGCAAGCTGGCGCGCCAATACCACCCGGATGTGAGCAAGGCGCCCGATGCGGCGCAGCGCATGGCCGAGGTCAACGAGGCCCATGCCGTGCTTTCAGACCCCGAAAAGCGCGCCGCCTACGACACCGTCGGGGCCCAGGCCTGGGCGGCCGGGGCGCGCTCGGGCGAGGATGTGCGCCCGCCGCCGGGCTGGAGTGCGGGATTTGACTTCTCTGGCCAGGCGGCGCAGGGGGGCGGTGGCTTTGGCGGTTTCGGTGGTTTCGACCCCTTCGATGCCGCAGGCGATGAAGGTGCGCGCAGCGCCTTTTTCGAGGAGCTGTTCGGCCGCGCCGCGCGTGCCCGCCAGGGCCAGGCCCGTGGCGCGGCGGCCGGGCCGTTGCGCGGCCAGGATCAGCACGCGCGCATTGAGCTTGACCTGCTCGACGCCTACCAAGGCGCTACCCGCACTCTGACGCTGCGCGGCGTGCGCTTGGACGACCAGGGCCAGCCCGTGCCCGAGCAGCGCACGCTGGAAGTCAAAATCCCCAAGGGCGTCAAGCCCGGCCAGCTCATCCGCCTGGCTGGCCAGGGCCATCCGGGCCTGAACGGCGGCGCAGCCGGCGACTTGTTCCTGGAAGTGCAGCTGCGCAGCGATGCGCGCTGGCAGGTGCAGGGCCGCGACGTGACGCAAAAGCTGCGCGTCGCGCCCTGGGAGGCCGTGCTCGGCGCCAAGGTGCAGGTGCGCACGCCCGATGGCGCCACGGTGGAAGTGGGCGTGCCTGCTGGCTCCAACAGCGGCCGCAGGCTGCGCCTGAAAGGGCGCGGCATCCCGGCGGCCAATGCCGCGGGCATGGCGGGCGATTTGTATCTGGAGCTGGATCTGGCCGTGCCCGGTGCCGTGACCGAGGCGCAGCAGGCCGCCTGGGCGGCGCTGCGCGAGGCCTACCCCGGCTTCGACCCGCGCCGCGCCTGAACAAGAACGAGGAGCCTGCCATGACGAGAACGAGCACTGCCGTGACGCTGATTTCTGATGACCTGATTGAGCTGCTCGACGATGCCGCACTGTCGCTGGAGCAGCTCGCCAGCGGCTGCCGCATGGCCCCTGACTGGGTGCTGGCGCGCGTGCAGGCCGGTGTGCTGCCGGCCCAGGCCGGCGCTGGCGAGGGCCAATGGCGCTTTGCCAGTGCCACGCTGCTGCGCGCACGGCGCATCGCCCATTTGGAGCACGCCTTCGATGCCGACCCGCAGCTGGCTGCGCTGGCCGCCGACCTGATGGAAGAAGTGGCCGACTTGCGCCAGCAGCTGCAGGCCCTGGGTGGCCAGGCAGGGCCGCAGCAGGGCGGCCGCCAGGGCCGCTGAGGCCCGCGCAGCAAGCAAGAAGGAAAGATCCCGCCATGCTGGACGAGCGCGCCAAGGTCCTGCTGACCACGCTGATCGAACGCTACATCGAGGACGGCCAACCCGTGGGCTCGCGCACGCTGGCCAAATCCTCCGGGCTGGAGCTCTCGGCAGCGACGATCCGCAACGTCATGGCCGACTTGGAGGAGCTTGGGCTGATCGCCAGCCCGCACACCTCGGCCGGGCGCGTGCCCACGCCCAAGGGCTATCGCCTGTTCGTTGACAGCATGATGACCGTGCAGCGCGAACGTTGGCACGAGCAGTTGCACGACGAGGGCTTCGCCCCGGCGGCGCTCAGCCCCGACCAGCCCCAGCGCGTCATCGCCAGCGCCGCGCAGTTGCTGTCCAACCTGTCGCAGTTCGTTGGCGTGGTCGTGGCGCCGCAGAAAAGCGCCGTGCTGCACCACATCGAATTTCTGCGCCTGTCAGCGCAGCGCGTGCTGGTCATCCTGGTCTCGCCCGACGGCAATGTGCAAAACAAGCTTGTGCACACCCAGGATGACATTGCCCAAGAGCATTTGCTGCAGGCGAGCAACTACCTCAATGCCCATTACAGCGGTCTGAGCGTCGATCAGGTGCGCGAGCGGTTGCGCAGCGAAATCAACCGCCTGCGCGGCGAAATCGCGGCGCTGATGGAGGCGGCCATCGGCGACCCGGCCAGCGCGGCACAGCCGACGGGGCAAGACGTGGTCATCTCCGGCGAGCGCAACCTGCTGGCCGTGAGCGACTTCTCCAAGGACATGGACAGCATCCGCCGGGCCTTCGATCTGTTCGAGCAGAAAACCCAAATCCTGCAACTGCTGGACGTGACCGGCCAGGCCCAGGGCGTGAAGATCTACATCGGCGGCGAAAGCCAGACCGTGCCCGTTTCCGAACTGTCCATCGTCAGCGCACCGTACGAGGTGGACGGCCAGATCGTCGGCACGCTGGGCGTGATCGGCCCCACGCGCATGCCCTACGAGCGCATGGTGCACATCGTCGACATCACGGCCCGCCTGCTGACCAACGCACTCAGCCGCCCGAGATAAGCCCGCTTGCCTGGGGTTGTGGCAACGATCACCGCTACAATCGCGGGCTTTTATGCAGGCGGCCATGCTGTCGGCCGCCGCCGTCCCTTTCCGCATGCGCTGGGCAAGGGGGCGCTGCATGGCGCCAGCGCAGGCGCATTCCGGGCCGTTAGCTCAGTTGGTTAGAGCAGGGGACTCATAATCCCTTGGTCGCAGGTTCAAGTCCTGCACGGCCTACCACGTCTGTTGTGTAAACCGACTGTGTAAACCGACTCTTGCGGTCGATTTGTCTGCGAAGCCGATCCGGCATCCACTGAAAGACACTTGTTCATGCTAAAAAAAATCTCAAGCCTGTGTGCCATTTTCTTTTTCGCACTTGCCGCGCATGCGCAGCAAGTGCT
>JAUMYI010000224.1 GCA_030528705.1 Comamonadaceae bacterium
CCATGGCCGCCAGCGTGCGCCTGCACCTGCAGCGCCTGGCGCGCGATTACGAGGCATCGTCCTGGGACAGCTCGCCGCAGACGCAGCTGTAAGAGCCTGCGCAAAGTCTCTGCCGGGCGGCGGGCAATGAAGCGGCTGCGGGCAGCTTTGCTGCATTGCAAACGCCTTGCCGTGGGCGCGCGCCAGCGCGCTGGGGCAAAAACTGCACCAAACCATCGCACAATGGCGGCCCCATTGATTTGTCAGAGCCTGTTCACAGGCTCTTAGGGGTTGTTGAGATTGAGTCTTGCGGCGGTGTTTTCGGTCAAAACTGCGCAGCTGCTGCGTTGAAAATGCTTGCAAGGTGCCCAACCTTGCGCGCATTTTCGCCTTGCATCTGCGGCTTTTGCCTCGAAAAACCGCTTCACAAACCAAATCTCAACAACCCCTAGCGCCGCCATTACAGCCGCTTCATGTCCAACGTCTTCAACTTCACCTTCGTTCCCTGGTTCCGCTCGGTTGCGCCCTACATCCACAAGTTCCGGCACCAGACCTTCGTCGTCGGCATCTGCGGCGAGGCCATTGCCGCGGGCAAGCTGCAGAACCTGGTGCAGGATTTGGCACTGGTGCACAGCATGGGGGTGAAGATCGTGCTGGTGCATGGCTTTCGCCCGCAGGTCAACGAGCAGCTGCTGGCCAAGGGCCACCAGCCGCAGTACTACAGGGGCCATCGCATCACCGACCCGATGACGCTGGACTGCGCGCAGGAAGCGGCCGGGCAGCTGCGCTTTGAGATCGAGGCCTGCTTCAGCCAGGGCTTGCCCAATACGCCGATGGCTGGCTCCAAGGTGCGCGTGATCTCGGGCAACTTCATCACTGCGCGGCCCATGGGCATTCTCGACGGGGTGGATTTCCAGCACACCGGCAAGGTGCGCAAGGTCGATGCCGACGGCATCCGCCATGCGCTGGAGATGGATTCCATCGTGCTGCTCTCGCCGTTTGGCTCCTCGCCCACGGGCGAGGCCTTCAACCTGGGCATGGAGGAGGTAGCCAGCTCCATCGCCATAGCCCTGAAGGCCGATAAGCTGCTGTACGTCTGCGAGCTGCCAGGCATCCGCCAGCGGCCTGAGCAACCGCCTGCCGATGACAACCCCATCGTCACCGAGATGACGCTGGCCGACGCGCGCGCGCTGCTGCAACGCTCGCCGGCGGCCGAGCAGCCCACGGACACGGGCTTTTACCTCAGCTACTGCATCAAGGCCTGCGAGGGCGGCGTCGAGCGCAGCCACATCATCCCCTACGCGGTCGATGGCTCGATGCTGCTGGAGATCTACGTGCACGATGGCATTGGCACCATGGTGGTGGACGAGCGCCTGGAGGAAGTGCGCCAGGCCACGGCCGACGACGTGGCCGGCATCCTGCAGCTGATCGAGCCCTTCGAGAACGACGGCACGCTGGTCAAGCGCAGCCGCACCGACATCGAGCGCGACATCAACAACTACACCATCGTCGAGCACGACGGCGTGATCTTCGGCTGCGCCGCGCTCTACCCCTACCCCGAGGAGCGCACCGGCGAAATGGCCGCCGTCACCGTCTCACCGCACGCCCAGGGCCAGGGCGATGGCGAGAAGCTGCTCAAGCGCATTGAGCAACGCGCCCGGGCGCAGGGGCTCAAAAGCATCTTCGTGCTGACCACGCGCACCATGCACTGGTTCATCAAGCGCGGCTTCGAGACCGTGGATCCGGATTGGCTGCCGCAGGCGCGCAAGGAAAAGTACAACTGGAGCCGCAAAAGCCGCGTGCTGGTCAAGCATTTGTGAGGCAGCAAGCGCGGCGGCCAGGGCGCTGCTGCCTGCGGCCCGCAGGCATGGGCCTTTGAGCAGGCCGCGTCAGGACGCTGGCTGCGGTTGGCTGGCGTGGTAATCCTTGATGGCCTGCGCCACCTGCGGCACCAGCGCCGGGCCCTGGTAGATCAGGCCGCTGTAGATCTGCACCAGATCGGCCCCGGCCTTGACTTTCTCCAGGGCGTCCTCGGCGTCCATGATGCCGCCCACGCCGATGATGGGCACCTGCGGGCCCAGCGCCTGGCGCAGCTGGCCAATCACCGCCGTGCTGGCCTGGCGCACCGGCGCGCCACTGACGCCGCCGACCTCGCTGCCGTGGGCGAAGGCCTGCACCTCGTCATGGTTGACGGTAGTGTTGGTGGCAATCAGCCCATCGACCTGGTGGCGCTGCACGATGGCGGCGATCAAGGCCACCTGCTCCTCGCTCAAATCCGGCGCGATCTTCAGAAACATCGGCTTGTGCGGCTGCGACTGCTTGAGCTGCTCGCGCCGCTCGGTCAGCGCCTGCAGCAGCGCATCGAGCGAGGCGTTGGACTGCAGATCACGCAGATTCTTGGTGTTGGGCGAGCTGATGTTGATGGTGATGTAGTCCGCATGGGGGTAGACCGCCTCCAGGCAGGCCAGGTAATCGTCGGCGGCGCGCTCAATCGGCGTAGCTGCGTTCTTGCCGATGTTCAGCCCCAGGCGCAGCGCCGGGCGGCCTTCAGGCTGCGCCTGGCGCCGCACCACCGAGCGCTGCACGTTGCGCAAGAACGCCTCCAGCCCCTGGTTGTTGAAGCCCATGCGGTTGATGATGGCGCCGGCCTCGCGCACGCGGAACATGCGCGGCCTGGAATTGCCCTTTTGCGCCAGCGGCGTGACGGTGCCAACCTCGACGAAGCCAAAGCCCATGGCCGCCAGGCCGTCGATGCAGCGCGCATTCTTGTCCAGCCCGGCAGCCAGCCCCACGCGGTTGGGCAACTCCAGCCCGGCGATGGTGACCGGGTCGTGTACGGTCTTTTGGGCATACAGGCGCCGCAGCAGCGGGCGCGACTGGGTTTTCTTGATCCAGTCCAGGGCGAAGTCATGGGCCGTTTCTGCATCCAGCGCAAACAGAAAAGGCCGAATCAGCGGGTACAAATCCATGGCGGCGAGTGTAAATGAAGGCAGAGGCCACTTAGCCGCTGGGCACGTACAGGACATCCCCAGGCAAGGGCCGCAGGGCGGGCGGCGAAAAGTGATAATGCGCCCCCGCGCACGGCCAGGCAGGCCGGCGCTTTTTGCAGCAAACCGCACACCCCATGGACCAAGACACCCTCAAGGCCCGCGTGGCCCAGGCCGCGCTGGACTACGTGCCCGCGCACGGCATCCTCGGCGTCGGCACCGGCTCGACCGTCAACCACTTCATCGCTGCGCTGGCGCAGGCGGCCATCCCCTTGCAGGGCGCGGTCTCCAGCTCCGAGGCCAGCACCGCGCTGCTGCGCCAGGCCGGCATCACCGTGCTCGAAGCCAGCGCCGTCGAGCGCCTGCAGTGCTACATCGACGGCGCCGACGAGATCGACCCGCAAGGCTGCATGATCAAGGGCGGCGGCGCGGCGCTCACGCGCGAGAAAATCGTCGCCGACCTGGCCGAGCGTTTCATCTGCATTGCCGACGCCAGCAAGCAGGTGCCGGTGCTGGGGGGCTTTGCCCTACCGGTCGAAGTCGTGCCCATGGCCAGCGCCCAGCTGGCGCGCCGCTTTGCCGCGCTGGGTGGCCAGGCCAGCCTGCGCCAGCGCGCGGGCGGCCAGCCCGTGGTGACCGACAACGGCATGCACATCCTGGACGTGCACGGCCTGCAAATCCGCCAGCCACTGGCGCTGGAGCAGGAGATCTCGGCCTGGCCGGGCGTGGTCACCGTCGGCATCTTCGCGCGCCACAAGGCCAGCATCTGCCTGCTGGGCAGCGCCGACGGCGTGCAGACGCTGCGCTTTGATTAGAGCGTGT
>JAUMYI010000225.1 GCA_030528705.1 Comamonadaceae bacterium
GCCCGAAGGCAGAAGCGCCCCGGCATGCGCATTGCGGCGTTGCCGCCTCCTTGCACTGCACACGCCGGGGCGCTCTCGCGGGGGGCGAAAAGTGCATCACACGCTCTATGGATGGGCGCTGCGATCTTTGGCTGGCATCGTGTGCGGCAACGAAAAAACGCCGCGCAACAGGCGTTGCGCGGCGTTGGGAGTGTGTGGAGGCTATGGGTTGTTGAGCTTGGGTTTGCGAATCGGTTTTCCGAGGCAAAAGCCGCAGATGCAAGGCGAAAACGCGCGCAGGGCCTGGACACTTTGCAAGTGTTTTCAACGCGGCAGCTGCGCAGTTTTGACCGAAAACACCGCCGCAACACTCAATCTCAACAACCCCTGGCAGCGTTGCGGCCTTCAGGGCGCAAGCCGCACCTCGACGCGGCGGGCTTGGGCGTTGTCGCCGCTGCCGGTGTGCGACTGGGGCTTTTCCAGCGTGATGCGCTCTTGGGGCACGCCCAGCTCAATCAGTGTGCGCTGCACGGCTTGGGCGCGCTTTTTGGCCAGCTCTTCATTGAATGCGGCATTGCCCGTGGGGTCGGTATAGCCGGAAATCACTGCGCTTTGCCCTGCGGCCACGGCCGTTACGACTTCGGCCAGCGCCTGGGCGGCGCCCTCGGCCAGTGCATCGCTGGCCACGCCAAAGTAGAACTTGACCACGCCGCCTTCGACTGCCACGCGCGGGCCATCATGCTCAGCACTGCTGGGCTGAGCCACGGGCTGTGCGGCCGGCGTAGGGGCCTGCACGTCGACGATGGTGGCTGGCGCAGGATTTACAGGGGTGGGCGCAGCGGCGACAGGCGTTGCCGGGGAGACGGCATTGGCTGGCGCCGGCTGGGGAAGAACCACCACTTCCACGCGCTGGGCCTGCAGCCAGTCGGCGCTCAGCGGGTCGCTTTGCACTTCGGCCAGCAACAGCTGCGATGCGGGCACGCCCAGGCTTCGCAGCAGCTCGTACACCTGGTGGCCACGCTGCTTGGGCAGCAGGGCATTGGCCGCAGTCTGGGACTGGGTGCCATTGAACGGCAGGATGTGAAGCTTGCCGCCTGCGCGCAGCCGCTCCAGCAGCGGGGCCAGGATGGGGCCGGCCTGCGCGCTGCCGGGGGCAGCGGCGCTGTCTTGCGCGAACAGGAAGGTGGCCATGGAGCCAGTCAGCTCTACCCTTGGGGTGTCGCCCGCTACCACCACAGGGGCGCTGCCCGGGCTGACCGAGGCGCTGGTGCCTGGCGTGACTGGGGCGCTGCCTGGGCCGACGGAAGCATGGGTGGTTTGTGGCTGAACCACTGGGGGTGGCGCAACGGGCTTGCTGCGCTTGAGCGCGCCGGCCGTGGCAAACCACAGCACGCCAGCGACGATCAGGCCGATGAGGGTGAAGACGAGAAACAGTGCAATGCGCGAATCCTTGTCGTGTTCCTGGGTCATGGTGTTGTCCTTGGCGCAGGGCCTGGGGTCTTTTGAATAGGCTCTTGGCTTGGCAGGCGTTGCGCGCTAGTGAAAGAGATGAACAGGCCGGCGCATTGGCGCTGGCGGCATGCAGCGCGCATTGTATGCGCAGGGTGGGGGCCGTTTGAGGACGGGCACATTACCGGGCGAGCGGGGCGAAGGGCAGTTGCAGGGCTGTTGCGCGCGAGCTGTCATGCAGTGCGAGATGCAGCGCCCAGGTGCCATCGGGCAAGGCTCTGATCTCGGGCCTGCTGCCCTGCAGGTGCAGTCCGGCTGGGCGTTGCGCCAACAGGGCCTGCCAGGCTTGCAGCTCTGATGCACCTGCGGCAGGAATGGGCGCTGGCTGCATGCGCAGCCACAGTAGGCTGGCGATGGCGCGGCGCGTGGCTTCGCGGTCGTGCAGGCGCTGCGGGTAGCGGGACTGGGCTGCAAAAATAGGCTCACCTGTGCTCCATAAGCAGGCTCTAGGGGCCAGGGCGCAGGCCGCTTGCCAGCGCAGGGGCTGGGCGTGGGCAAGGCCCAAGGCATGCAGCTTGGCGAAGTCCGCCTGGGCCTGGGCCTGCCGGGCATCGGGGGCGCAAGCCCATGCGTAGCGGGGCGCGATGAGGTGGCGCAAAGTGCGTTCGTGGCTCCAGGCAGGCAGCAGTGCAACCAGTATGCGTTGCCAGCGGCTGATGCTGGGATGCGCCCAACCGCTTTCCAGGTCGCTTCCTTCTAAAAATAAAAAGGCGTCGCGAGCCCAGGGGGGCAGGGGATGACGCAGGGTGCCAAGGACAAATTGGTATTCATTGCGGGCGATGTCGCACAGGGCCTGGGCGTGCTCGGGCTGCGGGGCAAAGGCCTGTAGACAGCTTGAAGGCGCCTGGACTTGGGGCGCGTGGTAGAGCATGTCGGCCAGCAGTGCGGCGCTTTGGCGCAGCTGTGCGGCGGCAATCATTTGGGCGATGAGGGTGCTGTGCGGGCCTTGCAGCAGTCGCTGCACGGTGTCGGTGTAGCGGCACAGGCCGTGCATGGCCTGTTCGGGCTGGCCGCTCCAGAACTGCACAGCGTATTGGGTGGCCGGGTAGAACAGGTGTTGGTAGGAGGGCAACGGCACGTCCATGCGCCAGACGAAGGGTTGGCTGACGTAGCCGTAGTCAGCCAATGCGGCGATGCGTTGGAGCAGCGCTTGGTGGGCCTGGATTTGGGTTTGAAAACGCGGCAGTTCGGCATGCACACGCTGCAGGCAGGGCTGCTCGTCCCAAACGCGGCACCAGCTGGCATGTTCCTGCGGCGTCAGCGGGGCAAAGTGCTCGGAAGGGGCTTGCCAGGCATCACCACGGTACTGGGCGAAGTGCGCCACATCTTGCCAGGCCACGGCCTGTTGTTGCTCGGCTGGTACGTCGCGCGCCAGCAGCCACAGGGCGGCAAAGCCGTCTTGCGGGCTGGCCTGTGCCAGGCTGGCTGGCGTGGCGGCCGGGTTGTGCAAGGCGGCCACCGCCCGCTGCTGCTCTGGCGTGGGGCCGCGCAGCAGCGCCCAGATGGCCAGGCCCGCCCACAGCAAAGCAATGCCCAGGGCCAGCAGGCCCAGGGTTTTGAGCAGGCGCGCCAGCCAGGTGCACAGCCATGCGTGCGGCGCCATGGCGCTGTCAGGTCGTGTCATGTCGGCGGCGTATTTCGGCAGGGGGGCACAAGGCGGCGTTTCATGCAGATGGCGCGGCCACGGTCGCCCAGATCTCGCCGGTGTCAAAGACCAGGGTGTTCTCCGGCCAGCGCAGGGCGGCGAGGTGAAAACGGCTTTGGCGCGGGTCGTGCTGGCCTTGCAGGCGCTCGCTCCAGCGTGCGCCGGCGGAGAAGTCCACGCAAAAGACGTTGCCGCGCTTGCCGTGCCAGGCGTTGCCGGCGATGCCGGCAAACAGCGCGCTTTCGGCGTGCGCGCCGGGGCCGGGGGCGCCAAAGAGGCGCCAGTAGTGGCCGATGACCACGGGCGTGGCCTCGTCGTAGTCGTTCCACCAGGGTTGGCGGTCGGTGAAACGCCATTTGCCGCCTGCGTAAAAGGGCTGGGCGGCGGCGGCTTCGACGCCGGTGGTGAGGATTTTGAGGGGGTTGTGGGTTTGCTTGAGCAGCTCGCGCTCGCCGTGCGCGCGCAGCAATGGCGGCTGGCGCTGGCCGTCTTCCAGGTCGTGCGGCCAGGCAGCGCGCTCTTGCTGGATGCGCCGTTGCAGGGCGCCACTGCGCGCTTGCTCGGCGGCCAGCTCTTCAAAGCGGTCGTACTGGCGGCGCGCCGTGCCCAGGGCAAAGCCGCGCGCGG
>JAUMYI010000226.1 GCA_030528705.1 Comamonadaceae bacterium
GGGTGACTGAAAAACCGCCGTGCAGTGACGTGCTGCACGGCGGTTTTTTCATGGCGGCAAAGCAGGTTGTTCAGCAAGGATTTGAAATTAATGTGAATCATTATCGCTAGAATTTTCATGGATTGACATTTTGAGCAACGGCGTTCGTACAAGGGAGCGCACGGCTGAAAGCACTCGCCGGTTTTTTTGAGCAGAGGAACTTCCATGAACAGCTACACCCCCGTGGCGGCTGCGTGTCTGGCGTGCGCAGCGCTTGGTCTGGCGAGCGCGGCACAGGCGCAAAGACAGGCAACGCCCCAATTTGCGCAAGCCAATGAGGCCAGCGAAGCCCCAGTGCTGGCGCCGGTGACGGTCACGGCCAAGGGCTATGAGGCGCAGGCGGCCGAGACGCCGGCGGCGCTGACGGTGCTGACGGCCGATGAGCTGGCGCGCAAGCAGGCGCACAACCTGGGCGAGGCGTTGCGTGGCGAGGCCGGGCTGGCCGTCTCGGGCGACAGCGCGCAGGGGCTCAACCCGGTGATCCGCGGGCTGAAGAAGGACAGCGTGGTGCTGCTGGTCGATGGCATGCGCCTGAATTCGGCCCAGCCGGCCGGGGCGGTGGCCTCCTTCATGTCGCTGGGCCTGGCCGAGCAGGTGGAGGTGCTCAAGGGCCCGGCCTCGGTGCTGTACGGCACGGGCGCGCTGGGCGGGGCCATCAACGTGCGCCTGCCGCAGGCGCGCTTTGCCGAGCCGGGGCATCCGGGGCTGAGCGGGCGCGCCCGTCTGGGGCTGGACAGCGCCAGCCGTGGCACCGAGGCGATGGCGCTGCTCAACGCCAGCGGCGGCGATCATGCGCTGATGCTGGGCGCGGCGCTGCTGCACCGGGACGACTATCGCTCGCCCGACGGCAAGCAGCCGCGCACGGGCTACGACTCGCGCGCCGTCATCGGCCAGTACCGCTGGCGCATCGATGGTCGCCAGCAGCTGCGCCTGTCCTTGCAGCAGCACCGCGACGACGACGTGTGGTACCGCGGCTCGACGCGGCCGCACCCGGCGCCGCCCGTGGCCTCCATCACCATCCATTCGCCGCGCCAGCAGCGCCGCCTGTACGAGCTGGGCTACAGCCGCGCGCGCAGCGCGGATGCGCCGCTGGGGCTGGATCTGCGCCTGTACCGGCAGCAGATGCAGCGCACCATCTACGCCTTCGGCAACCGGTTGGGGCGCGACGTGGTGACCAACGAGGTGAACTTCGCCACCGACGGCCTGGATGCCAAGGCCGAATGGTTGGCGCACCCGCAGCACCTGCTGTCGCTGGGCCTGAATGCCTGGCGCATGGGCGCCAGCCCCGAGCGCTACCAGGCGGCGCCGCCGGCGTTCACGCGCTTTGCGCGCAACGTGCCTTTCGAGGACGGGCGCCTGCAGGCGCTGGGCCTGTACGTGCAGGACGACATGCAGCTGGGCGCCTGGCGCGTGCTGGCCGGGCTGCGCCATGACCGCGTGCGCGGCCGCGCCGCGTCCATGGCCAATGGCGCGGTCACGCAGGGGCTGTCGCGCAGCGATGGCGCCAGCAGCGCCAGCCTGGGGCTGATGTACGAGGCGGCGCCGCTGCTGCGCCCCTATGCCAACATTGCGCGCGCCTTCCGCGCCGGGGACTTGCGCGAGCGCTTTGAGTCCGGCCTGCGCGGCGATGGCTCCTTCTATGCGGGCAGCCCGCAGATCCGCCCGGAAAAGGCCACGCAGCTCGAGATCGGCCTCAAGGGCAGCGACGCGCGGCTGGACTATGCGCTGTCCTTCTACCGCAACCGCATCAGCGACTACATCACCGGCGTGCCGCTGACGGGCGCGCAGGCCCTGGCCGCTTGCGGCCAGCCTTACGCGGCCATTTGCAAGCGCAATGCCAACCTGGGCAGCGTGGTGATTCAGGGCATGGAAGCCAACCTGCGCTGGCAGCCCGTGCGCGGCCACTGGCTGTGGGCGGCCTATTCGCGCGTGCGCGGCGACAACCGCGACCTGGGCGAGCCGCTCTACCAGATGCCCGCCGACAGCCTGAGCTTGGGCTGGGAGGGCGAGCTGGCCGCCGGCTGGCGCCTTGATGCGCAGGCGCGCATCGTGGCGCGCCAGGACCGCGTGGCCACGCGATTCTCGCGCGGCACGGAAAATCCCACCCCTGGCTACAGCGTGCTGGACTTGGGCGCCAGCTGGCGCTACCGCCAGGGCCACAGCCTGCGCCTGGCGGTCAAGAACCTCACCGACCGGCGCTACCACACGCACCTGACCGAGGGCCTGCCCGGCACCGAGCTGCTCGCGCCCGGGCGCAGCCTGGCCCTTTCCTGGAACGCACGTTTCTGACCTGCTTGAACCCATGACCACGACCCGACGCACCCTGCTGCGCAAGACCGGCCTCATCGCCAGCGCCGCCCTGGCCGCGCCCTGGTTGCATGCGCAGACCAGTACCACGCCCGGCCCCGCGGCAAGCCCCGCGCCCGGCCAGGGCCAGCCACTTCCGGCCAAGCTGCCCAAGCTCCAGCTGGCCGGGCCCAGCGCCTCGGTCAGCAATCCGCTGATTCGCATCGTGGAGGCAGGCCTGCTGGGCGACGTGGCCGAGCAGGTCACGTTCACGGCCTGGAAAGACCCCGACCAGCTGCGCGCCCTGGCCGTGCAGGGCGGGGCCGACTTCATCGCCATGCCCAGCAACGTGGCGGCCAACCTCTACAACCGGGGCGTGAAGCTGCAATTGCAGAACATCAGCATCTGGGGGCTGCTGTTCATCGTCTCGCGCGACCCGGCCATCCAGCGCCTGGCCGACCTGAAGGGCCAGGAGCTGGTCATGCCTTTTCGCGGCGACATGCCCGACATCGTGCTGCGCACCGTGGCCGACAAGCTGGGCCTGCCGGTGGACAGCGGCGCGGGCAGCATCGGCCTGCGCTATGCGGCCACGCCGCTGGATGCCATGCAGCTGCTGCTCACCCGCCGCGCCGATCATGCCCTGCTGGCCGAGCCTGCCGTTTCGGTGGGGCTGCGCAAGTCGCGCAGCCTGCCCGTCAGCGCCATCGCCCCGGAGCTGCACCGCAGCGTGGACATGCAGCAGGAATGGGGCCGCGCCTTTGGCCGCGCGCCGCGCATGCCGCAGGCCGGCATCGCAGCCATGGGCCGGCACGTGGGCAACGCGCCCCTGCTGGCGCGCTTTGCGCAGGCCTATGCCCAGGCCCAGCAGTGGTGCAGTGCCCAGCCCGAGGCCTGTGGTCAGATCGTGGCCGCGCGCGTGCCCATGCTCACGCCCGAGGGCGTGGCCGACGCCATCCGCGCCGTGCCCGGCCAAGTCGTGCCCGCGGCCCAGGCCCGGCCCGAGCTGGAGTTCTTCTTCACGCAGCTGCACGCTCGCCAGCCAGGCCTGATCGGCGGCCAGCTGCCCGATGCGGGCTTTTATGGCGGTGCGTGACAGCGCACAGCGTCTGTTGAATGAACAAGGCGCTCGCGCTTGCCCAGCAAGCGCGAGCCGCTCTCCAAAAAATAGTGAAGACCCATGATGCAACTGTTCGCCCAATGGCTGGCCCGGCTGCCCGGGTATTTGTGGAGCGGCTGGGGCGCCATCGCCAGCCTGCTGCTGGGCCTGGCCGCATGGGAAGCGCTGGCCGCGCTGTACGGCCCGCTGGTGCTGCCCACGCCGCTGCAGGCCGCGCACAGCCTGCGCGCGCTGGCCGCTGAGGGCGGGCCACTGTGGGCCGAGCTGGCCATCACCGCGCGGCGCGCGCTGGCCGGGCTGGCGCTGGCCGTGGGCGCG
>JAUMYI010000227.1 GCA_030528705.1 Comamonadaceae bacterium
CCCAGCCCTGTTGCGGCAGGGCTGCCGGCATCTTTGCGCCATGACCCATCCCGTTTTCGAGGCCCTGCTGCCGGTGGTGCTGTTGATTGCCCTGGGCTACTGCGTGGGCCGCAAGGGCTGGGTGGGCGCGGCGGCCACCAAGGATTTGTCCAATTTGGTGTTTTTGGTGCTGGCGCCGGCGCTGCTGTTTCGCACCATGAGCGGCGTGCGCGTGCAAGACATCGACTTTCGCCCCGTGCTGGTGTACTTCGGCGCCATGTGGCTGGTGTTCGGCGCGGTGCTCTGGCGCCTGGGGCTGACGCGCCGCGCCGCCGTGCTGGGCCTGGCGGCCACCTTCTCCAACACCTTGATGATTGGCGTGCCGCTGGTGGGCCTGGCCTACGGCCAGCAGGGGCTGGTGACGCTGTTTGCGCTGGTCTCGCTGCACGCCTTCGTGATGCTGACCATGGTCACGGTGGTGCTGGAGTTTGCCGTGCTGGCCGAGCAGCAGCGCGCTGCATGCGGCGCATCCGCCGCAGCCGCCGCGCTGCGCTGGCCGGCGCGGCTGCGCAAGCTGGCGCTGACGGTGGCGCGCGCCGGTCGGGCCTCATTGCTGCACCCGGTGCCGCTGCCCATCCTGTGCGGTCTGCTGTTTGCGCAGACCGGCCTGCCGCTGCCGGGCGTGATCGAGCGGCCATTGCAACTGCTGGGCGCGGCCTTCGGCCCGGTGGCGCTGCTGCTGGTGGGCATCAGCCTGGCGGGCACGGCCCTGGGCGGCCATTGGCGCGCGGCGCTGGGCCTGATGCTGATGAAGAACCTGCTGCACCCGCTGGTGCTGGCGCTGCTGGGCCTGGCCCTGGGCTTTGCCGGCGTGCCCTTTGCGGTGATGGTGCTGGCCGCCAGCCTGCCCATTGGCGCCAACGTTTATCTGTACGCCATGCGCTACCTCGTGGCTGAGCAGGAAGTCACGGCCGCCATTGCGCTGTCCACCATGCTGGGCGTGGCCACGGTGGCGCTGGTCATGGCCTTGGTGCCCTATTTGCCATAGGCAGCACGCATCGCAACGCCATTGGGCCGCTGCGATTGAGCGGACTGCGGTAGAGCTTTGGGCGCAGGTTTTCAGCCCATGGCCCACTGCGTGAGGGTGTGGATGAGCAGCCCCACCAGGCCGCCCACCAGGGTGCCGTTGATGCGGATGTATTGCAGGTCGCGGCCCAGGTGGGTTTCCACCTCCTCGATCAGCTCGCGCGTGTCCCACTGGCCCACGCGCTCGCTGATGTAGCGGCGGATGGCTGGGCGGTAACGCTCGACGATCTGCGGGCCCAGCTCCTGCACCTGGGCGTTGAGCCATTGCTGCATTTGCGGGTTGTCCTGCAGCTCGCGCCCGAGGTGGGTGATGCCGGCGATCAGGCGCTGGTGCAGGCTCGATTGCGCATCCTGCACGTCGCGCTCCAGCCAGCGCAGCAGGTCGCCCCAGAGCGCCTGCAGATACTCATTGAGAGCCGGGTGCTGCAGCAGGTCGTCGCGCACCTGGTTGGCTTTTTGCTGCAACTGCGGGTCATTGCGCAGGCGCTCGATCCAATCGCGCACGGCGCTATCGAGGCGCTGGCGCAGCGGGTGCTCGGGCGACTCGCCCATCTCGGCCAGATTGCGCGCGATGGCGGCGACGATCTTGCGCGTGGTCAGGCGCGCGGCAGCCTGATCCAGCGCCAGGTAGCGCAGCGCGCGCAGCTCGCGCGCAATGGCTTGGGTGATGTGCTGCTGGGCGCTGTCGTTTTCGACCACGCCGGCCAGTTGGGTCAGCATTTCGTCGAGCAGGCTCTGGTGGCGCTGCTCGGCGGTGAGCGCATCGAGCACGGCGGCGCTGCTGTGCGAGACGTCGATCTGCTGCAGCGCGGTGCGCACGTTGCGCGTGAAGAAGCCGCGCACGCGCTCATCGTCCAGCGCCGTCAGCCCAAATTGCGCCGTGGCCACCACGGGTTGCACCAGCGCGCGGGCGTTGTCCGGTTGCTGCAGCCATTGCGCCAGCCAGGGCGCGGCATCCCAGCGCGCCAGGCGCTGGCGCACGTGCTGGCCGCTGAGGAAGTTGCGGTCGAGAAAGTCCGCCAGGCCCGCGCCCAGGCGCTGCTGGTTTTTGGCCAGCACCGCCGTGTGCGGAATGGGCAGGCCCATGGGGTGGCGAAACAGCGCCACGACGGCAAACCAATCGGCCAGCGCGCCGACCATGCCGGCCTCGGCAAAGGCGGCCACATACGGCCAGGCCGGGTGCTGCGCACTCAGCGCCGTGGCGACGATGTAGGTGAGGGTGACGATGAGCAGCAGGAACAGGGCTATGGAATGTCGCATGGCTGAAAAACGGTGCAGTGGCATTGCAGTGGCAATGCAAGTGGGCAAGGGGGCGCAGGGCGCATCTTGCCAGAGCCGGGTGCGGCCCCGCGGCAATGGCCGCCGGGCGGTGCAGGCATTGCAATGGTGGTATCGTGCGCCTACGACTCCTCGAGACAACCCCCTCTGAGATATGAAGCTGATTGATTCCATCGTTGAGCAGGCGCAGGAGCTGGTGGCATTGCGCAAGGACATCCACGCCCACCCGGAGCTGGGTTTTGAGGAGCACCGCACGGCCGAGCTGGTCGCGCAGCGCCTGACGCAGTGGGGCATCCCCGTGCACCGCGGCCTGGGGGTGACTGGCGTAGTGGGCATCGTGCATGGCCGCGATGGCGGCGCCAGCGGCAAGGCCATTGGCCTGCGCGCCGACATGGACGCCCTGCCCATGCAGGAGTTCAACACCTTCGAGCACGCCAGCCAGACGCCGGGCAAGATGCACGCCTGTGGCCACGATGGCCACACGGCCATGCTGCTGGCGGCGGCGCAGCACTGGGCGCACGGCCGCCACCGCGATTTCGACGGCACGGTGTATTTGATCTTCCAGCCAGCCGAGGAGGGCGGCGGCGGCGCGCGCGAGATGGTGCAGCAGGGCCTGTTCGAGCAATTCCCGATGGATGCGGTCTTTGGCATGCACAACTGGCCGGGCATGCCGGTGGGCAGCATGGCCGTGGGCGCCGGGCCGGTGATGGCCTCTTCCAACGAGTTTTGCGTGCGCATCCGTGGCAAGGGCGGGCACGCGGCGATGCCCAATCTGGCCGTGGACCCGATGCCCGTGGCCTGCCAGATGGTGCTGGCCTTCCAGACCATCGTCAGCCGCAACGTCAAGCCGCTGGAGACGGCCGTGCTGTCGGTGACCATGGTGCATGGCGGCGAGGCCAACAACGTCATCCCCGATGCCTGTGAGCTGCGCGGCACGGTGCGCACCTTCCGCACCGAGGTGCTCGATCTGGTCGAGGCGCGCATGCGCAAGCTGGCGCTGGACATCGGCAGCGCCTTCGATTGCGAGGTGGCGTTCGACTTCGAGCGCAATTACCCAGCTACCGTCAACAGCGAGGCCGAGGCGGCGCTGGCGCAGCGCGTCATGCACGACATGCTCGGCGCCGAGCACACCCTGGCGCAAGAGCCATCAATGGGGGCGGAGGATTTTTCCTTCATGCTGCTGGAAAAGCCTGGCGCTTACTGCTTCATCGGCAATGGCGATGGCGGGCACCGCGTGGCGGGCCATGGCGTGGGCCCTTGCCTGCTGCACAACCCCAGCTACGACTTCAACGATGCGCTGATCCCGCTGGGCGGCAGCTATTGGGTGCGGCTGGCCGAGCGCTGGTTTGCCGAGCAGGCCGGGCGGTAATACCTGGCTTCATGGCACG
>JAUMYI010000228.1 GCA_030528705.1 Comamonadaceae bacterium
CTGGCCAACCGCCACGGCCTGATCACCGGCGCCACCGGCACGGGCAAGACCGTCACCCTACAGGCGCTGGCCGAACAGTTCTCGCAAATTGGCGTGCCGGTGTTCATGGCCGATGTCAAAGGCGATCTGTCGGGCATCGGCCAGCCGGGCCAGGTGGGCGAGAAAATGGCCGCCATCCTGGCGCAGCGCGGCATGGCAGCGCCCCAGCCCCATGCCGCGCCAGTGATGTTCTGGGACGTCTTTGGCCGCAACGGCCACCCGGTGCGGGCCACGATCTCGGACATGGGGCCGCTGCTGCTGGCGCGCATGCTGGGCCTGAACGAGACGCAAAGCGGCATTCTCAGCATGGCCTTTCGCGTGGCCGACGAGGCCGGCTTGTTGTTGCTGGATCTGAAGGACTTGCGCGCCATGCTGCAACACCTCAGCGACAACGCCGCGCAGTACCGCACCAGCTACGGCAACATCAGCGCCGCCAGCGTGGGCGCCATCCAGCGCGCGCTGCTGCAGATCGAGGAACAGGGCGCGAACCAGTTCTTCGGCGAGCCCATGCTGGACATTGCCGACTTCATGCAAACCGACGCCAACGGCCAGGGCTACGTGAACGTCCTGGCGGCCGAGCAGCTGATGAATGCGCCGCGCCTGTATGCCAGCTTTCTGCTGTGGATGCTCTCGGAGCTGTTCGAGCACCTGCCCGAGGTGGGCGACGCCGACAAGCCCAAGCTGGTGTTCTTCTTCGACGAGGCGCACCTGCTGTTCAACGACGCGCCCAAGGTGCTGCTCGAACGCATCGAGCTGGTGGTGCGGCTGATTCGCTCCAAGGGCGTGGGCGTGTACTTCGTGACGCAGAACCCGGCCGACATCCCCGACAGCGTGCTGGCGCAGCTGGGCAACCGCGTACAGCACGCGCTGCGCGCCTTCACGCCGCGCGATCAAAAGGCCGTGCGTGCCACGGCCCAGACCATGCGCGCCAAGCCTGGGCTGGATATTGAAAAGGCCATCACCGAGCTGGCCGTGGGCGAGGCGCTGGTGAGCCTGCTCGACGCCAAAGGCAGCCCAGGCATCACCGAGCGCGCCTTCATCGTGCCGCCGGGCAGCCAGCTGGGCCCCATCACGCCAGCGCAGCGCCAGCAGCTCATGGCGCAATCGCTGGTCGCCGGCGTTTATGAGCAAAGCGTGGACCGCGAATCGGCCTACGAAGTGCTCAAGCAGCGCGCCGAGCAGGCCCAGCAGGCTGCTGAGGCTGCGGCCCAGCAAGGCGGCGGCGTGGCCGGCATGGTCAATGAATTCCTGTTCGGCAGCACCGGCCCGCGCGGCGGCAAGAAGGACGGCCTGGTGCAATCGGTCATCAAATCCTCGGTGCGCTCGCAAGCCAACCGCATGGGCCGCGAGCTGCTGCGCGGCGTGCTCGGCGGCCTGCTGGGCGGTGGCAAGGGGCGGCGATGAGGCGCAGTGGCCGCCCTGGCCTTGCCTTGGCAGCGCCGCTCACGCGCCGGCGCTGCCTGGCGGCACTGAGTCTGGCGCTGACTGCGCCAGCGGCGCTGCGGCAAGCGGCCTGGGCGCAGGCATCGGCGGCCCTGCCAGCGCCGGTGCGCTTGCTGGTGGGCTTTCCCTCGGGCGGCGGCACCGATTTGCTGGCGCGGTTGCTGGCCGTGCACCTGGGCCAGGCGTTGCAGCGTGAAGTGCTGGTGGATAACCTGCCCGGCTCGGGCGGGCAGCGCGCGGCGCTGGCCCTCAAGGCGGCCTTGGCCGATGGACAAACGCTGTTGCTCTCGCACGCCCACACCATCAACATCTTGCCGATGACCACGGCCGAGCCGGGCTTTGATCCGCAGCAAGACTTCACGCCCGTGGCCGGCTTGGTCGACTTCGTGGATGCGCTGGCCGTGCCGGCCAGCCACCCGGCCCGCAACTGGGCCGAATACCACCAATGGCTGCAAGCGCAGACGCTGCCGCAGCAGCGGGTCGTGGGCGTGCCAGCGGCAGGTTCGATCCCGGCGTTTTTGGTTCAATGCTTGCAGCGCAACCACGGCCTGCCATTGCAGGCCGTGCCCTATCGCGGCAGCGCGCCCATGCTGGCTGAGCTGTTGCAAGGGCGCATCCAGGCGGTCGTGGCCGCCATGCACGAGCTCCTGGAGCTGCACCGCGCCCAGCGCATCCGCGTGCTGGCCGTGCTGGGCGCGCAGCGCCAGGCGGCGCTGCCCGAGGTGCCGACCTTTGCCGAACTGGGGCTGGCAGGTTTTGAGCAGGCGTCGTTTTACGGCCTGTACGCCCCGCGCGATTTGCCGCCGGCCACGCTGGCGCAGTGGGAGCAGGCCGTGCAACAGGTGTTGGCCAGGCCGGACGTGGCCCAGCAGCTCAACGATTGGGGCATGAGCGTGCAGTTCATGAATCGCCAGCAACTGCAAGCGCGCGAGGCTGCGCACCGGATGGCCTGGAAGCGCCTGATCGTCTGCGCAGAGCCAAAAGCCGCTGGCCAGGGCTGTAGGGATTGTTGAGATTGAGTGTCGCGGCGGTGTTTTCGGTCAAAAAACCGCAACTGCTGCGTTGCAACGCTTGCAAGGTGTCCTTGCCTTGCAAGCGTTTTCGGTTTTCGCCTTGCATCTGCGGCTTTGGCCTCGAAAAACCGCTGCGCAAACCCAATCTCAACAACCCCTAGCCGCTGCTGAGGCGGCCAGGGGTTGTGTTCTTCATCACCACGCCGCAGTGGCGCGTTTGCCGGCCATTTACGCGCCAGCGGATGCAGGCCGCGCCGCCCAGACCAGCTGCGCGGCGGCCAGGTCTTCAAGCGCATTGCCCACGGCCTTGAAGACGGTGCGCTCGCTGGCGCTGGCGCGGCCCGTGCAACTGCCTTGGCAGAGCTGGAACAAGTCGCCCTGCAAGGCCTCGCGGCGCCAGGCGCCAGCCTCGATGGCGCGCAGCAAATCGCCGGCCTTTTGCAGCGCCTCGTCGGTATCGACGAACACCCGCGCCTGCGCCAGGCAGCCCGGCGCGGCCTCTTGCATGGCGGGCGTGAAGCTGCCGATCAGATCCAGGTGCGCGCCCGGCGCCAGCCATTGCGGCTGAATCAGCGCCGCCTGCGACAGCGTGGCGCAGCTGACGATGTCGGCCGCCGGCGCGGCCTGCGCCAGCTCGGTGACGGCCTGGGCGTCCCAGCCCTGCTCGCGCCATTGCGCGGCCAGGCGCTGCGCGCCCTCGGGGCGGTGGTTCCAGACGCTGACGCGGGCAATCGGGCGCACGGCGGCAAAGGCCGCCGGCAGCATGCTGGCCACGCGGCCCGCGCCCAGCACCAGCAGGTGCGCGGCATCCTCGCGCGCTAAAAAGGCCGCGCCCAGCGCCGCGGCCGCGGCCGTGCGGCGGGCGGTGATGACGTCGCCATCCATCAGCGCCAGCGGCACGCCGGTGTGCGCGTCGTAGAGCAGGTAATTGGCGTGCAGGCCAGGCAGGCCGCGCTGGGCGTTGCCGGCAAAGACGTTGACGATCTTGATGCCCATGAAGCCGGCCTGCAGATCCCAGGCGGGCATGATCAGCGTCGTGCCTTGAGCGGGTTGGCCGATGGGGTGGATGTGGCGTTGCGGCACGGTGATCGGCCCACAAAAGGCCGCGCGCAGCGCGGGCACCAACTGCTCGAAGGGCAGGGCGGCGGCAGTGGCTTCGGCGGTGAAGATGTGCATGGCGGTTTTCTATCGAGTCGGCGATGGTTCGTCATTAGAACCGGTCTTT
>JAUMYI010000229.1:0-1324 GCA_030528705.1 Comamonadaceae bacterium
CCTTTGCATGAGCAAGACCATGACCGAACCCGTTGCCACCCCCGAGCTGCTGGCGCTGCGCCAGCGCATCGATGCGCTGGATCGCCAACTGCTTGAGACGCTGAACCAGCGCGCGCGGGTGGCGCAGGAGGTCGGCGAGCTCAAGAAGAAGGAAGGCAGCAGCTTCTTCCGCCCCGACCGCGTGGCCCAGGTGATCGAGAAGATGCAGGCGGCCAATGCCGGGCCGCTCAAGGACGGCCATGTCTCGGCCATCTGGCGCGAGATCATGTCGGCCTGCCTGGCGCTGGAGTCGCCCCAGCGCGTGGCCGTGCTCGGGCCCGAGGGCACGTTCTGCGAGCAGGCCGCGCTGCAGTACTTTGGCGGCGCGGCCGACATCGTTTATTGCAACAGCTTCGATGAAGTGTTCCACGCCACGCTCTCGGGCAATGCGCAGTACGGCGTGGTCGGGCTGGAGAATTCCAACGAAGGCGTGGTCACGCGCTCGCTGGACTTGCTGCTGCAATCGCCGGTGCACATGGTCGGCGAGGTCAGCCTGCAGGTGCGCCACAACCTGCTGCGCCTGCGCAGCGATGCCCAGGGCATCGAGGCCGTGCTGGCGCACCCGCAGGCGCTGGCGCAATGCCATGCCTGGCTGGCCAAGCACCTGCCCCATGCCGAGCGCAGGCCCGTCTCCAGCAACGCCGAGGGTGCGCGCCTGGCGGCCACCAACGAGGCCTGGGCCGGCCTGGCCAGCGAGCGCGCGGCCACGCAATTCGGTCTGCACATCGTCGCCCCGGCCATTCAGGACGATGCCTACAACCGCACCCGCTTTGGCATCATCTGCCTGCCGCAGACCATGCCCATGCCCGAGCCCAGCGGGCGCGACTCGACCAGCCTGGTCATCGCCGTGCCCAACCGCCCCGGCGCAGTGCACGACCTGCTCACGCCGCTGAAAAGGCACGGCGTGTCGATGACGCGCTTTGAATCGCGCCCGGCGCGCACCGGCCAGTGGGAGTACTACTTCTACATCGACATCGACGGCCACCCAGGCCAGCCCGAGGTGGCCGCGGCGCTGCAGGAGCTGCGCGGGCTGAGCGCCTTCTTCAAGCTGCTGGGGGCCTACCCCGTCAAGGACTGACAGCGCGCGCAGCGCCCGCGCTGCGCCGATTTTCCTCATGAGCTTCATGGCAAAGACATACAACCAACTTGGCCTGATCGGCTGCGGGCTGATGGGCGGCTCGCTGGCGCTGGCGCTCAAGCGGGCCCAGCTCGTGCGACACGTGGTCGGCTACAGCAAGTCGCCCTCGACCACGGCGCGCGCGCGGCAAATGGGCGTCATCGACAC
>JAUMYI010000229.1:1424-3635 GCA_030528705.1 Comamonadaceae bacterium
GTGCAGCAGGCCCAGGCGCTGTGGACGGCGCTGGGCGCGCAGGTGCAGGTGATGTCGGCGCTGGAGCACGACAGCGCGCTGGCCGCCGTCAGCCACCTGCCGCACCTGGTGGCCTTTGCCTACGTCAACAGCCTGCTGTCGCAGCGCGACAGCGAGCAGCTGCTGAGCCTGGCCGGGCCAGGCTTTCGCGATTTCAGCCGCATTGCCGCCGGCGATCCCGTGCTCTGGCGTGACGTGCTGCTGGCCAACCGCACCGAAGTTGCCGGTCGGCTGCGCGAGCTGGTGCTGTGCATTCAGCAGTTTCAGCGCGCGCTGCACGCACAGGATGCCCAGGCGCTGGAAAAACTCATCGCCAGCGCCAGCAGCGCACGCGGCCAGTGGCAGCAGCACTGAGTCTTGCCCGCTGCCGCGCTGCAACCGCTCTGGCCTTTCATCGCTTTGCCGGCGCTGTCCATTGCGCCCATTGCCCATGTTTTCCATTCCGTTTCTCGATCTCCCGCCGCTGCGCGCGGCGCATGGCAGCGTGGCGCTGCCTGGCTCCAAGAGCATCTCCAACCGCGCGCTGCTGCTGGCGGCGTTGTGCGAGGGCCAGAGCACCGAGCTGCACGGCCTGCTGGACTCGGACGACACAGAGGCCATGCTCGGCGCGCTGCAGGCGCTGGGCTGCACCATTGAGCGCCTAGGTGCGTCGGGGGCGCCGGGGGGGGCGCCAGGCGCGCCGGGCGCGCTGCGCATCACGGCGCTGCATCGAGCCACACTGCCGCAGCGCGCCGAGCTGCACCTGGGCAACGCCGGCACGGCCATGCGGCCGCTGACCGCGGCGCTGGCATTGCTGGCCGGCGCGGGCCAGCAGTTCACGCTCACCGGCGTGGCGCGCATGCAGGAGCGCCCCATTGGCGATCTGGTCGATGCGCTGCGCCAGCTCGGCGCGGACGTGAGCTACGCCGGGCGCGAGGGCTATCCGCCGCTGCGCATTGGCGCGGCCCAGGCAGGGGCGCAGGGCGCGGGGCCGCTGTGCATTCGCATTCGCGGCGATGTCTCCAGCCAGTTCCTCACCGCCATGCTGATGGCCTTGCCGCTGGCGGCGCAGCAACGCGATGGCTGCATCGAGGTCGTGGGCGAGCTGATCTCCCAGCCCTACATCGCCATCACGCTGAACCTGATGCGGCGCTTTGGCGTGACCGTGGCCAACGAAGGCTGGCAGCGTTTCACCATCGCGGCGGGCAGCCGCTACCAGTCGCCAGGGCGGCTGGATGTGGAGGCTGACGCCTCCTCGGCCAGCTACTTCATTGCGCTGGGCGGCATCGCCAGCGACCCAGCCCAGGGCCAGAGCCTGAGCATCCAGGGCGTGGGCGCGGATTCGATCCAGGGCGACATCCGCTTCGTCGAGGCCGCGCGCCAGATGGGCGTGCAGGTGCAAGCTGGCCCCAACTGGCTGAAAGTGCAGCGCGGCCAGTGGCCGCTGCAGGCCATCGACATTGACGCCAACCACATCCCCGACGCGGCCATGACGCTGGCCGTGATGGCCTTGTACGCGCAGGGCACGACGCGCATTCGCAACATCGGCAGCTGGCGCGTCAAGGAGACCGACCGCATCGCCGCCATGGCCGCCGAGCTGAGCAAGCTCGGCGCGTGGGTGGACAGCGGCGCGGACTGGATCGCCATCACGCCCCCGGCCGATGCCGGGCAATGGCGCGCCGCCAGCATTGCCACCTACGACGACCACCGCATGGCCATGTGCTTCTCGCTGGCGGCCTTCAACCCGGCGCGCCTGCCGGTGCGCATCCAGGAGCCGCGCTGCGTGGGCAAGACTTTCCCCGAATACTTCGAGACGCTGCTGGGCGTGGTGCAGGCCCAGCCGGGCGCCGTACCCGTGATCTGCATCGACGGGCCCAGCGCCTCGGGCAAGGGCACGCTGGCGGCGCAGGTGGCGCAGCGCCTGGGCTATGCCGTGCTGGACTCGGGCGCGCTGTACCGCGCTGCCGGCCTGGCCGCGCGCCGCGCCGGGCTGGCCATCGAACCCGCCCAGGCCCAGGCCCTGGCCGCGCTGGCGCGCGGCATGGCGCTAGCGTTCGAGGGCGAGCGCGTGCGGCTGGACGGCCAGGACGTGAGCGACGCTATCCGCAGCGACGCCGCCAGCCGCGACGCCTCGCTGATCTCGGCCCTGCCCGAGGTGCGCCAGGCCCTGCTGGACTGGCAGCGCCAGGCCGC
>JAUMYI010000004.1:0-24676 GCA_030528705.1 Comamonadaceae bacterium
GCGGGCGCGACGCGGGCGCCGTGGATGTGGTGGCGCTGCAGGGCCTGGGCGACAAAGCCGCTGGCCTTCATCTCCTCGACGAAGGCGGCCAGGTACTGGGCCAGCTCGGGGCCGCGCGCCTTGGGCAGGCCCATGGCCTGCTCGATGACCATGAAGCTCTCGGGCAGCAGGCGCAGCGCGGGCTGGCCGGCCAGGCGCTGCACGTCGGCTTCAAGCTGCTGTTTGACGCCGGCGGCCACTTCCAGCTGCTGCTGCAGAAAAGTCTGCACCACGGTTTGCGAATTGCTGGCGCGCACCAACTGGGCCTGCGCCAGCGTGCGCGTCAGGTACAGGTCGTAGGCGCTGCCCGCGCCCACCACCACGCGGTGCTGGGGCTGGTCGACCTGGGCATTGGTCTGGATGGGCGAGTCCTGCGCTACCAGATAGCAGCCTTCGATCAGCACGTAGGGGGCGGTGAAGGCGATGTCCGCGCCGCGCACCGGATCAATGGCGAAGAAGCCGATGTCGGCCGCTTGCGTGCTCACGGCTTCGACCGATTGGCTGGCTTTTTCAAACACCAGCGGCTCCAGCTCCAGGCCCAGGCGCTGCGCCAACGCGCCGGCCAGATCGACGGACACGCCGCAGGGCGCGCCCGAGGCATCGAGGCTGGCCAGAATGGGGTTGCCCAGGTTGATGGTGGCGCGCAGCCGGCCCGTGGGGGCAAAGGCTGCAAGGGCTTGGGGGGGCAGGGGCATGGTGGCGTCCTTTCGAGTGGGCCGAAGCCCAGCGGAGGTTATTTGATCCACAGCAGCATGGAATCCCACATGCGGCCGAAGAAGCCGGCTTCGCCCACGCTCTCCAGTGCGACGACGGGCACGTCCTTGAGGGCCTGGTTGCCGATGCTGATCTTGAGCGTGCCCAGCGCCTGATCCAGGTGCACGGGCGCCAGCAGCGGGTCGGGGCGTTCGATGACGGTGCGCACCTGGCCGGCCGAGCCGGTGGGCAGCGCCAGGAACACGGCTTCGTGGCTGCCAATCTTGACGCTTTCGCGCTGGCCTTTCCACAGCTGTGGGGTTTGCATGGCCTGGCCGGCGTCGAAGAGCTTGACCAGGTCGAAGGCGGTATAGCCCCAGTTGAGCAGTTTCTGGCTTTCGTTGGCGCGGGCGTTTTCGCTTTCCGCGCCCAGCACGATGGACAGCAGGCGGCGCGCGCCGGTGTTGGCGGTCTCGCGCTGCGCCGTGGCCACCAGGCAAAAGCCAGCGGCCTGGGTGTAGCCGGTTTTCAGGCCATCGACCGAGGGGTCGCGAAACAGCAGCAGGTTGCGGTTGTTGCCGTTGGCCGCAGGCGTGCCGGGGTAGCGGTATTCCTTGGTGGCGTAGTAGTGCATGTATTCGGGGAATTCACGCATCAGGCTGACGGCCAGCACGCTCAGGTCGCGCGCCGTGGTCAGATGGCCCGGCGCGGTCAGGCCCTCGGGGTTCATGTACTGGGTGCGCGCCATGCCCAGGGCCTTGGCCTGGTCGTTCATGAGCTTGACGAAGTGCTCGACGGTGCCGCCCACGCCTTCGGCCAGGGCGATGGTGGCGTCGTTGCCCGATTGCACGATCATGCCTTTGAGCAGGTCGTCGATGGGCACCTGCATCTTGGGGTCGATGAACATGCGCGAGCCGGGCATTTTCCAGGCCCGCTCGCTGACCGGCAGCTTTTGCTCCAGCGTGATCTTGCGCGCGCGCAGCGCGTCGAAAACGATGTAGGCGGTCATCAGCTTGGTCAGCGAGGCCTGCTCCACGGGCGCGTCGATGTCTTTGGCGGCCAGCACCTGGTTGGCCGTGACGTCCAGCAGCAGGTAGTTGCGCGCGGCAATTTCTGGCGGTGCGGGCAGTTGCGCCCGGGCGCTGGCGGCGCCCAGCAGCATCAGCAGGCAGGCGCACAGCAGCGCGGCGCAGTGCGCCCAGTACCAGGGGTGAAGTCTTGGGGTGTTGAGCATGGTCACGGTGTTGATCAAAAGGCAAATGGCGCGCGGCCCGGGCTGGCTTGTGGCTGTTGGCCGGGGCGGCAGGCCTGGATGTGGAGGGTCATGGCTGCGCGGGCGGGGGCATGTGCCGCACGGCCAGCATGTGGCGCACCACCAGCTCCTTGAGCTGCACCTGGCGGCCATGGAAGAAGTGCTCGCCGCCTGGGATGACGGTCAGGGGCAGCGATTGTTGCCGCGCCCAGTCCAGCACGGGGCCGATGGGCACGGTGTCGTCCTGCTCGCCATGCACCACCAGGCTGCGCCCGTGCAGGGGCTGCGGGATGGGGGCCACGGCAAAACGGCTGGCGGCGGTGCCTACCAGCACCACGGCTTCGATGCGGCCGCTGGCATGCAGTTGCTCCAGCACCTGGCTGATGACGTAGGTGCCGAATGAAAAACCCGCCAGCACCAGCGGCCCTTGCGGGGCCACCTGCTCGATGACTTGCCGCAGGTCTTGCGCCTCACCCCGGCCCTCGTCGTACACGCCTTCGGACTGGCCCACGCCGCGGAAGTTGAAGCGATAGGCGTGCCAGCCGGTGGCCACCATGGCGCGCGCCAGGGTCTGCACCACCTTGTTGTTCATCGTGCCGGCAAACAGCGGGTGCGGGTGGGTGATGATGGCGTTGCCAGCGGCGGCCGCGCCGCCCTGCAACTGGGCGTGGTCTTTGAGGGCTTCGATGGCGCCGGCGGCGCCGCTGAGGGTGAGTCGTTCAGTTTGTGCGTTCACGATGGGCAGGGGCGGGCGGGGCAGGGCGTTGCGCCGCCGTCATGGGGTGGTTTGTACCGGTTCGAATTCGCCGGCGGAGGGCTGCGGCACGGCCGGGGGCTGCGTCGCGCTGGCGGCAGGCTCGGGCTCGGGCGCCTTGGGCGGCTCTACGCGCAGCAGGCGGCCATCGGGGCGGTCGGTCAGCACGTAAAGCAGCCCGTCCGGGCCCTGGCGCACGTCGCGCACTTGCTCGCCTTCGGCAATGCGGTGCCAGGATTCTTGCTGCACCACGTCGTCTGCCACTTTCAAGCGCACCAGCGCGCCATGGCGCAGCGAGCCGATGAAAAAGCTGCCTTGCCATTGCGCGCCGTAGCGGTCGCTGTCCAGATAGGTCAGGCCCGAGGGCGCAATGGCTTGGCCCCAGTAGTGCACCGGCGCTTCCAGCGCGGCATTTTTGCGCGGCTGGCCAGCGCGCGGGCCAGCGCCCTGGTTGCTGCCATAGGTCACCAACGGCCAGCCATAGTTGGCGCCGCCGCGAATGTGGTTGAACTCGTCACCGCCTTGCGGGCCGTGCTCGTGCGCCCACAGCTCGCCATCGGGGGTGATGGTGGCCCCTTGTGGATTGCGGTGCCCCCAGCTCCAGGTTTCGGGCAGGCCTTTGCCTTTGGCGCGGGCCAGGGGGTTGTCGGCAAAGGGCTTGCCATCGGGCTGCAGGCGCACGATGGAGCCCAAGTGGTTGCTGGTGCGCTGGGCCTGCTCGCGCGCGATGGAACGCTCGCCCAGGGCCAGGAATAGCGAGTCGTCCTGCGCCTGGGCGATGCGGCAGCCGAAGTGGGCGTCGCTGCGCACGCGCGGCATCTGGTGGAAGATGACCTGCACGTTCTCCAGGCGGGTGCGGCGTTCGTTGAGCTGCGCCGAGGCCAGCGCGGTGCTGCTGCGGCTGGCGTTGCTGGGGTCGGGCTCGGAGAAACAGAAAAACAACCGGCGGTTCTGCGCAAATTGCCGATCCAGCACCACATCCAGCAGGCCGCCCTGGCCTTGCGCAGCCACGGGCGGCACGCCGGCAATTGGGTGGCCGATGCGGCCATTGGCCTGCACCACGCGCATCGTGCCCTCGCGCTCGGTAACCAGGAAATCGCCGCCAGGCAAAAAGGCCATGGCCCAGGGCTGCTCCAGGCCGAAGGCGATTTCGGTCAGTACCAGCGGCTCGGCTTGGCTGACGTCCCAGGTCGATGCGCTTTGGGCCAGCGCGCAGCCGGCAGCGCCGCTGCCAAGCAAGCTGGCCCATGTGAGGCGGCGCAGCGCCTGTGCCAGCTGGCGAAGGGGGCCCCGGCCAGGAAAAGAGGAGGCCTGTTGCGGCCGGGCGTTCAAGTGCTGATCCTGCATACTGTGCCGCCCCTGGCGTGGCGCTCGGCGTGTGCACGCGGCCCGCATCTGCCAAGGACGTGGAGAACGAAAAGGCGGCAATCCTAACGCAGCGCGCTGCGCCGCCCGGTAAAACCCCATGCGGCCTGCGCCGGGCTTTGCCCACATAATCGCGCGCAGTGGGCAACGACATGAACAGGTTCTAAGGATCGACGATATGAGCACCATGCGCCTGACAGAGTTGGCTGCGGCATTTGCCGCGCCATTGGATCCCGAGGCCGTCAGCAAGCCGCTGGCGGCCAATCACTGGGAGCTTCTGGCCGGCTTTCTCTCGCCTACGAACCTGATGGAGGGCGAGACGCTGTTTCAGCGTTACCGTGACGAGCGCAGCCTGTATTTCCTGGAAAGCGGGCGCGTGACCATTCACTATGAAAACGAAAAAGGCACGCTGCGCGTGGCGCTGGTGTCCTCGGGCACAGTGTTTGGCGAGGCCAGCTTCTTGGGCAATATGCCGCGTCAGGCATCGGCGCAGGTGGCCACGGCCGGGCGCGCCTGGCAGCTCTCGCGCCTGAAGTTCACCGAGCTGTACCAACGCCACCCCAACGTGGCGCTGGACGTGGTGCAGTTGGCCTCGGCCACGCTGGCGCGGCGCAGCCGCGATGCCCGCAGGCGCCGCGCCATCGCCTGAACAGGGCCATGCAATGGGAAAAGTGTGAAGCAGGCCGATACGCCGGATTCTGTGCGCGGCCCTGTGCAAGGCCGCGTGGCCGCCATTAATCTGGGCTGGCGGTCGCCCTGCCAGCTCGGTGCTACCTACCCGCATGCTCGCCGGAGCCAGTTCATCGCATGCCTATTTGGTATTGCTGCGCGTAGAGATTGCCCGTTTCACCCGCCCCGCAGCACGCTGGCGCGGGGCGACTCGTCTCTGTTGCTCTGATCCTCACCTCGCGGTGGGCAGGTGTTACCTGCTACGCTGCCCTGTGCAGTCCGGACGTTCCTCCAATGCCTGTGTTGCCACCTTGGCATCAGCGGCGGCCTGGCCTGCTTCACAGTCGCGCATTATCGTTGCAATGCAGCGCCTGCCGTGGCCGTCCGTGACTGGCGTTGCGGGCATGGCAGAATCGCCGCAGTACAGCCGCGCTGTGCCGGCCCTGGCCGCGCCGGCCTTTTCTCCCTCTCTCTTGCACCATGAGCATCCAGACCGATAGCTGGGCCACGGATGGCCCTGCCCCACGGGCCGAGCGCCTCATCAGCGCCGAGCTGCGCTCAGGCCGCGAAGAGGCGCTTGAGCGCGCACTGCGCCCCAAGGCCTTGCAAGACTATGTGGGCCAGGCCAAGGCGCGCGAGCAATTGAACATCTTCATTGGCGCGGCGCGCAAGCGCGGCGAGGCGCTGGATCACGTGCTGCTGTTTGGCCCGCCCGGCCTGGGCAAGACCACGCTCAGCCACATCATCGCCACTGAGCTGGGCGTGAGCCTGCGCCAGACCAGCGGCCCGGTGCTGGAAAAGCCCCGTGATCTGGCGGCGTTGCTGACCGGCCTGGAAAAGAACGATGTGCTGTTCATCGACGAAATCCACCGCCTCAGCCCGGTGGTGGAGGAAATTCTCTACCCCGCGCTGGAGGACTACCAGATCGACATCATGATCGGCGAAGGGCCGGCGGCGCGCAGCATCAAGCTCGATCTGCAGCCCTTCACGCTGGTGGGCGCGACCACGCGCGCGGGCATGCTCACCAACCCCTTGCGCGACCGCTTCGGCATCGTGGCGCGGCTGGAGTTCTACAGCCCCGAGGAGCTGGCGCACATCGTGCGCCGCAGCGCCGGTTTGCTGGGCGCTCCCATCGACGACGACGCCAGCCTGGAAGTGGCGCGGCGCTCGCGCGGCACGCCGCGCATTGCCAACCGCCTGCTGCGGCGCATCCGCGACTACGCCGAGGTCAAAGGCACGGGCCGCATCACGCTGGACATGGCGCGCCAGGCGCTGGCTTTGCTGGACGTGGACCCGGAAGGCTTCGATCTGATGGACCGCAAGCTGCTGGAGGCCGTGCTGCAGCGCTTTGACGGCGGCCCCGTTGGCCTGGACAACATCGCCGCCAGCATCGGCGAGGAGCCGGGCACCATCGAAGACGTGATTGAGCCCTACCTGATCCAACAAGGCTTTTTGCAGCGCACGCCGCGCGGCCGAGTCGCCACAGCCGCCGCCTACCGTCACTTCGGCCTGCTGGCGCCCGAGCGCCAGGGCGGCGATCTGTTTGGCTAACCAAAGAGTCGGCTCAACATCTTGGCGTGATGGGCGCGCCCCTTGCTCTTCTTCACCTACGCATGGAAAAACACTTCAACCCACGCCGGCTGGACGTGCTGGCCTTTGCCCAGGCCGGCGGCCAGATCAGCCAGGAGACGGCGCTGCACGACTTCCCACGCCTGGCGCGCGAATCCCTGGGTGAGCCTTGGGGCGAAGCCCCGGGCGATGCCGCGCCAGCTGCCAGCGTGCATTGGCAGGCGCAGGCCAGCTTGCGCCGCAGCGCGGGCGGCCAGGCCGCGCCGTGGCTGCACTGCCAGGCCCAAACCGTGTTGCTGCTGCAATGCCAGCGTTGCTTGCAGCCCGTGCCCATCACGGTAAGCAGCGACCAATGGTTTCGCTTCGTCGCCACCGAGGCCCAGGCCGAGGCCGAGGACGAAGACGCGCAGGAGGACGTGCTGTCGCTGGAAGGCGGCCCGCTGGATCTGCTGGCGCTGATCGAGGACGACCTGCTCATGGCCTTGCCCCCGGTGGCCAAGCATGCGGACTGCACGCCGCCTGCGCCGCTGGCGCATCAAGACGCCGCCTTCGAGGCCGCCCAGGCGCAAAAGCGCAACCCATTTGCCCAACTGGCCCATCTGGCGATCAAGCCCTTGCCGGCCGGCAAGGGCGGTGATGGTGGCGAGCAAGCCGATTGATCCAGGCTGGCCCCAGGCCTGCCTTTGAGGCAGTGCGCAATGCGCCTTGGCAGCGCCGGGCGGCATCGCCTATAATCGCCGGCTTTTGCGCAAAAAGCCGCTGGCCTTTGAGGCTGTTTTTGCGCCACACCATTTTCATTCATCCATCTCGCACGCTGGCGGCGCGGCCCATTGCCCGTTGCCTATTGATCGGATCGCCAAGGTCGCCCAAAGGTCGCCAATGGCCCGCCCAGCCCGTCAAGTGGGGCGTGCGTCTTTTTTTCAGGAGCCGATCATGGCCGTTCAACAAAACAAAAAATCGCCTTCCAAGCGTGGCATGCACCGTTCGCACAATGCGCTGAAGGCCCCGGGCATTGCCATCGAGCCGACCACCGGCGAAGTGCATCTGCGCCACCACATCAGCCCGGACGGCTTCTACCGTGGCCGCCGCGTGCTCAAGAGCAAGTCTGCCGAGGTCTGATCGGGCGCTGGCCCAATCAGCACAGTGTCTGGTTGGGGTGCTCTAGCGCCTTGGGGGTTGTTGGGATGGCGTGTTGCGGCGGTGTTTTCGGTCAAAGCGCCACAGCCGCCGCGTTGTCGCCTTGCAACTGCGGCTTTTGCCTCGAAAAACCGCTTCGCAAACCCAATCTCAGCAGCCTCTGGCCTGTGTTTGGGCGCATGGCCCGCATCGTGCCAAGTGGCTGCGGCTGAAGCCTTCGTGCCTCATCGCCTGTCTGCAGCGGTATTGACGGTATTGATCGCACGGCTTTTTGCCGTGGCGCCGCAGATGCCGGCCTCATCGGCCGTATTGCCACAAAGACAGTACCCCGCCCAAGCGCAAACCATGCCCTTGGGCTTTTTCCGGGCTGGCCGGTGTGCTGGCGGTTGGGCGCAACGCTGACAGCAGGCGCCGACAGCGGCGCCTGCCTGCCACGCACTCGCACATCAGTGCACATAAGGACAGCAAGCTCTTGGCTGATCAAGCAACCACCATCGCCGTCGATTGCATGGGGGGCGACCACGGCCCCGGTGTGACCGTGCCTGCCTGCCTGGCACTGCTGGAGCGTCATGCGCAGCTGCGCTTGTTGCTGGTAGGGCGCAGCGATGCCTTGGGGGCGATCGCACATCCGCGCGCCGAGCTGGTGCATGCCGAGGAAGTCGTCGCCATGGACGACCCCGTCGAGGTCGCCATGCGCCACAAGAAACGCTCTTCGATGCGTGTGGCGCTGGAGCTGGTCAAAGAAGGGCGCGCCCAGGCCGCAGTATCGGCAGGCAATACGGGGGCGCTGATGGCCATTGCGCGCTACGTGCTCAAGACGCTCGATGGCATTGAGCGCCCGGCCATTGCCTATCCATTGCCCAACGTCAAGGGCGGCGCCACCACAGTGCTGGACTTAGGCGCCAATGTCGATTGCACCGAGCACCATCTGTTGCAGTTTGCCGTGCTGGGCTCGGCGTTGGACATGGCGCTGAAATCGCGTGACAAGCCCAGCGTCGGCCTGCTCAACATCGGCTCTGAAGCCATCAAGGGCAACGACATGATCAAGCGCGCGGCCGAGCTACTGCGCGAGGCTGACCAGAAGTCGCTGATTCACTACTACGGCAACGTCGAAGGCAACGACATCTTCAAGGGCACGACCGACATCGTGGTCTGTGATGGCTTTGTCGGCAACGTCACGCTCAAGGCCACCGAGGGCTTGGCCTCCATGGTCTCGACCATTCTCAAGCAGGAGTTCTCGCGCAATGCCCTCACGCGCCTGGCGGCCCTGTGCGCCATGCCGGTGCTCAATGCCTTCAAGCGCCGCGTGGACCACCGGCGCCACAACGGCGCGGCTCTGTTGGGCTTGCGCGGCCTGGTGTTCAAAAGCCACGGCAGCGCCGACCAGCTGGCCTTCGAGCATGCGCTGAGCAAAGCCATCGACGCCGCAGAGCACCAATTGCTGCAGAAAATCCAACACCGAGTGCAACAGGCCGCCACGCTGTTCTGAAGCCGCGGCCATTGCACCCCAGGCCCTAGTCATGCAGACCTACTCCAGAATTACCGGCACGGGCAGTTATCTGCCGCCCAACAGGGTGACCAATCAACAGTTGGCCGAGCAGCTGGCCCAGCGTGGTATTGAAACTTCGGATGAATGGATCGTCGAGCGCACCGGCATCCAGGCGCGCCACTTCGCCGAGCGTGACGTGCCCAGCAGCGCCCTGGCCCTGCCCGCTGCCCAGCGGGCGCTGCAAGCGGCCGGCCGCCAGGCGCAGGAGCTCGATCTGATCATCGTCGCCACCTCCACGCCCGACATGGTGTTCCCATCGACGGCCAGCATCTTGCAGCACAAACTGGGTGTCAGCACTTGCCCGGCATTCGACGTGCAGGCCGTGTGCAGTGGCTTCATCTACGCTTTGACCGTGGCCGATGCCATGATCCGCGCCGGCAGCGCCCGCACGGCCCTGGTAGTCGGGGCGGAAGTGTTCAGCCGGATTCTGGACTTCAACGACCGCACCACCTGTGTGTTGTTCGGCGATGGCGCAGGCGCCGTGGTGCTGGAGGCCGCGCAGCAGCCAGGCGTGCTGGCTTGCGACATCCATGCCGATGGCCGGCACCGCGAGATTTTGTGCGTGCCAGGCAACGTCTATGGCGGCCAGGTGCTGGGCACGCCGCTGCTGCACATGGACGGCCAGGCCGTCTTCAAGCTGGCCGTTGGCGTGCTTGAAAAAACGGCCCGCGCCACGCTGGACAAGGCCGGCTTGCAGCTCAGCGACATCGACTGGCTGGTGCCGCACCAGGCCAACATCCGCATCATGCAAAGCACGGCCCGCAAGTTGCAGGTGCCCGCTGAGCGCCTCGTCGTGACCGTGCACGAGCACGGCAACACCTCGGCCGCATCAATCCCGCTGGCGCTGGATCATGCGGTGCGCGCAGGGCAGATTCAGGCCGGCCAGCGCGTGCTGATGGAAGGCGTGGGCGGCGGCTTCACCTGGGGTTCGGTGCTGGTGCAGATGTGACGCGGCCCGCTCTGCGCCGTGTGGCGTGGCGCAGCCCCCCGCCATCTCTTCCCAATTCATTTGCAGTTTGATGGAGCGACCATGAGCGCATTCGCTTTCGTTTTCCCCGGCCAGGGCTCCCAGGCCGTTGGCATGCTGGACGCCTGGGGCGAGCACCCTGCCGTGGCACAGGCCCTGCAAGAAGCCAGTGACGCCTTGGGCGAGGATCTGGCGCGGCTGATCCACGAAGGCCCCAAGGAGGCTCTGGCCCTGACCACCAATACCCAGCCGGTGATGCTGGTGGCCGGTGTCGCGGCCTGGCGCGCCTGGAAGGCCGAGGGCGGCGCTGACCCTGTGGTGCTGGCCGGCCACTCGCTGGGCGAGTATTCGGCCCTGGTGGCTGCTGGCGCGCTGACGCTGGCCCAGGCGGCGCCGCTGGTGCGCCTGCGCGCGGCGGCCATGCAAGAAGCTGTGCCGGTTGGCGCAGGCGCCATGGCTGCCGTGCTGGGCCTGGCTGCCGAGCAGGTGCAGGCCGTGTGCGCACAGACCACGCAGCAACTGCAGGCCCAGGGCAGCGCCGATGTGGTGGAGGCCGTGAATTTCAACGACCCGAACCAGACCGTCATCGCCGGCACCAAGGCCGGGGTCGATGCGGCAGCGCCGGCGCTCAAGGATGCGGGCGCCAAGCGCGTGCTGCCGCTGCCGGTGTCGGCGCCGTTCCACTCCAGCCTGATGCGGCCGGCGGCCGAGAAGCTGCGCGAGGCGCTGCGGCAGCTGGACATCCAGACGCCGCGTATCGACGTCATCAACAACATCGACGTGACCGTGCAGCGCGAGGCCGAGGCCATCCGCGATGCGCTGTACCGCCAGGCCTTCGGCCCGGTGCGCTGGGTCGAAAGCGTGCAGGCCATGCAACGCCGCGGCCTGAGCCACATCATCGAATGCGGGCCGGGCAATGTGCTGACTGGCATGGTGCGGCGCATCATCCCCGACGGCCAGGTGCAGGCCGCAGCCATCTGCGACCCCGCCAGCCTGCAAACAGCAAAGGAAGCATTGCAATGAGCACAGACACCACCACCGGACAAATCGCCCTGGTCACCGGGGCTTCGCGCGGCATTGGCGCGGCCATCGCCCAAGAGTTGGCGGCGCAGGGCTACCGCGTCATTGGCACGGCCACCAGCGCAGCCGGTGCCGAGAAGATTGGCGCTGCGCTGGGCGGCGAGCACCGCGGCGCGGTGCTCGACGTCAACGACGCCGCAGCCAGCGAGGCGCTGATCGAGGACATCGTCAAGCAGCATGGGGCGCTGCACGTGCTGGTCAACAACGCCGGCATCACGCGCGACACCCTGGCCATGCGCATGAAGAACGAGGATTGGGACGCCGTGCTGGGCACCAATCTGCACGCCGTCTTCCACATCAGCCGCGCAGCCATCAAGCCCATGATGAAGCAACGCTACGGCCGCATCATCAGCATCACCAGCGTGGTGGGCGCAATGGGCAACATCGGCCAGGCCAATTACGCTGCCGCCAAGGCCGGCGTGGCCGGCATGACCCGGGCGCTGGCGCGCGAGCTGGGCAGCCGCGGCATCACCGTCAACTGCGTCGCGCCCGGCTTCATCGCCACCGACATGACCGGTGTCTTGCCCGAGGCCCAGCAGCAGGCCCTCAAGGCGCAGATTCCGCTGGGGCGCATGGGCGCGCCCGAGGACATTGCCGCCGCCGTGGCCTATTTGGCCTCGCCGCGGGCGGGCTATGTGACCGGCCAGGAGCTGCACGTCAACGGCGGCATGCTGATGTGAGGCCGCGCAGCGGCGCGCCCCGGCCCGCTTGCACGCAAGTTTTCACAGACTGCCGCTGGATTCGTGCAGACCTTCCCTAGCGTGTTTTTGCGCTGTGTGACAGCGGGTTGCCACTGATGGCAGTGTCCGGGGCGAAAACAGGTTCTACGGTACTATTACGACCGTGTTGATGCCCGCCCAAGCTGGCGGGTGTCGTGTTCATTTCTTGTGCCGCATTGCCCGGGCGGCCGGTTTTCCTGCAGCCGATGTGGGAACGACTAAAATTCCGGGTTCACATTGACTACCCTCAAGGGACCATACATGAGCGATATCGAAGCACGCGTTAAGAAAATCATTGCAGAGCAGCTGGGCGTTGAAGAGTCCCAGGTGACCAATGAGAAGTCCTTCGTGACAGATCTGGGCGCTGACTCTCTGGACACCGTGGAATTGGTCATGGCGCTGGAAGACGAATTCGAGATCGAGATTCCGGACGAGGACGCTGAAAAGATCACCACCGTTCAAGCTGCCATCGACTACGCCAACTCCCACCACAAGGCCTGATTCGGGCTTTGCTTGGCAAGCACAGCGCGCCGCCTGCCTGGGCGCCTTTTCTTTGGCTTGACGCGGGCAGGGTTGCGCTTACACCGTTGAAGGATCTCACCGCATGAGTCGACGCAGAGTCGTTGTCACCGGGTTGGGCTGCGTCAGCCCGGTGGGTAACACGGTCCCGCAAGCGTGGGCCAATATCCTGGCCGGCAAATCGGGCATCGGCCCCATCACCAAGTTCGACGTTTCGGATTTCGCCGCGAAAATCGCCGGGGAAGTTCGCGACCTGGACATCAGCCCCTACATCAATGCCAAAGAAGCCCGCACGATGGATACCTTCATCCATTACGGCATCGTGGCAGCACACCAGGCCTATGCCGATGCGGGCCTGCCAGTGGGCGAGGCCCTCAGCGATGCGCAGGCCGAGCGTTTCGGGGCCGTCATCGGCTCGGGCATTGGTGGCCTGCCGCTGATCGAGGCCAACCACGGCGATTTCATGACCCGTGGGGCGCGGCGCATTTCCCCATTCTTCGTGCCCTCCACCATCATCAATTTGGTGGCGGGCCAGGTCTCCATCCGGCTAGGCCTCAAGGGCCCGAACCTGTCGCTGGTCACCGCTTGCACGACGGGCCTGCACTGCATTGGCGATGCGGCCCGGCTGATCGAATACGGCGATGCTGACGTGATGCTCGCCGGTGGTGCAGAGTCCACCGTTTGCCCGTTGGGCATTGGCGGCTTTGCGGCCATGAAGGCCTTGTCCACGCGCAATGACGATCCGCAAGCCGCTTCGCGTCCCTGGGACAAGGATCGCGATGGCTTCGTGCTCGGCGAGGGCGCAGGCATCCTGGTGCTGGAAGAGTACGAGCATGCCAAGGCGCGCGGCGCGCGCATTTATGCCGAGGTGGCCGGCTTTGGCATGAGCGCCGACGCCAGCCACATCACCGCCCCCAACATCGATGGGCCGCGCCGCGCCATGCTCAACGCCTTGCGCAATGCCGGCGTCAACATCGACGAAGTGGACTATCTCAACGCCCATGGCACCTCCACGCCGCTGGGCGATGTCAACGAGAGCAATGCCATCAAGGCCGCCTTTGGCGACCATGCGCACAAGATCGTGGTCAGTTCCACCAAGTCCATGACGGGCCATTTGCTCGGCGGCGCTGGCGGGCTGGAGAGCGTCTTCACCGTGATGGCGCTGCACGAGCAGAAAATCCCGCCCACCATCAACTTGCACAACCCCGATCCCGAGTGCGATCTGGACTATTGCGCCAACGCTGCGCGTGATGCCAAGCTGAATGTGGCCGTCAAGAACAACTTTGGCTTTGGCGGCACCAATGGCACCTTGGTGTTCAAGCGGGTCTGAGCGCCGGTTGAGCCGTCACGGCGCACCGCGTGACAGCGCACCTGCGCATGCTGGCCGTTGAGCCCACCTGGCCTTGGCGCTGTGCCTCATGCGCTACGCCCCTCACAGCCTCCATTACCCCGTCACTCGCAGCGCGAGGGCGGGGTTTTTCGTCTTCGCGGCCTGTGGCATGGCGTTGCTGCCGCCCCTGCTCTGGAGCCTGTACGCCGGCTGGCAGGGTAGGCCCGTAGCCTTGCTCATCGGCCTGCTGCTGACGCTGGCTTCACTGAGTTGCAGCGCCCTGGCCTGGCGGCATTGGCGCTGCAGTGCGCAGGGCATGCTGTTTTGGGATGGGGCAGCATGGCATTGGGCTGCCGCTCAGATGCAAAGCCGTGGGCCCAGCCTGCCTGCTGGTGCCGCTGAGGAGCAGGCAGGGCTGGATCTTGAAATCGTCTGGGATGGGCAGCATTTCATGCTGTTGCGGCAAGGCTGCGCAGCCTGGCTGCCGCGCTCTCGCAGACCGCAGGGCGCCGCTTTGCCCCGATGGTTATGGATTGAGCAGGCGCAGGCCCCGGCGCTGTGGAGCGATGTGCGGCGCACGCTATACCATTGGCAGCGCCTGGGCCGCCACCCAGAGCCCAGGCATTGAACTTTCTAGAGCGTGTGATGCACTTTTCGCCCGCCGCGCAGAGATTTTGAACAGGCTCCGAGACTGTGCGCAGCGGGCTCTTCGTGCCCGGCAGGTGCCCCATTTTTCTTTTCTTCCCGCATGACAGACACGCCCTCGGCGCCCCGTGAAGCATCCAGCGACTGGCAGCTGGTCGAGCGCACCTTGGCAGGCGATCAACGCAGTTTCGAGCTGCTGGTGCTCAAATACCAGCGCCGCATCGAGAGGCTTATCGGCCGCATGGTGCGCGACCCCGGACTGATCGAAGACATCGCCCAGGAAACCTTCATCCGCGCCTATCGTGCGCTGCACCAGTTTCGCGGCGATGCGCAGTTCTACACCTGGCTGTACCGCATCGCCATCAACACCGCCAAGAAATTCCTGGCCGATCAGCGGCGCAACCCCACCATCAGCGAAAGCGCGCTGCGCCAGCGCGACGACGATGAGGAAACTTCTGCGCCGCTGCGCGAACCAAGCACTGCGGAAACACCCGAGACCCTCATGGCCGCCAAGGAAATCGCCGCTGCTGTCAATGCCGTGATGGAAGGTCTGTCCGACGAGCTGCGCCAAGCCATCACGCTGCGCGAGATCGAGGGCCTGAGCTATGAGGACATCGCGCAGGCCATGAACTGCCCCATCGGCACCGTGCGCTCGCGCATCTTCCGCGCCCGTGAAGCCATTGCCAGCAAAGTCAAGCCATTGCTGGAAAACCGCAGCGGCAAGCGCTGGTAGCGCCCCCGCAGCCTCTTGCCTTGTTGCCCCTAACCAGAGAACCCTCAAGCCCTGTGCCTTTCCTCTCCTGCAGGTGATGCCCATGACTGCCCATAGCCCCTCCCCAGCCCACGCCGCGATCGGTGGCGCACAGCCTGTCGGCGCCACGCCAGAGACGGTGCGTGAATGGCTCTCGGCACTGGCCGATGGCGAGCTGCAAGCCCAGCAGTGCAGCCAGCTCATGCAGCACATCGACGCCCAATGCCGCGCACATGACTGCGCTGCTTTGCCCGAGCCTTTGCTGGCCTGGCAGCACTACCAACTCATCGGCCAATGCCTGCGCAGGCCCGCTGAGCCGGCATGGGCCGCCAGCGATTCGGCGCTCTTTCTGCAGCGCCTGCGCCTGCGCCTGGCCGAGCAAACCCCTGAGGCTCTGACGCACGCCACGGCGCAGCAGGCATCCCAGGCCCCAGCGCCCGGCCAGCCCAGCGTCCAGCCGCTGCCACCCGCAGTGGGCGCCGCGCCGCCAGAGGCCGCCAATGCCGCCGTGCTGCGCTGGAAAGTCGCTGCAGGCCTGGCCTCGGTGGCGGCGGTGGCCGCCATGGGCTGGCATGGTTTCTCGCTGCTCTCCGGCTCGGGCCAGGGCGCCCAGCAACTGGCCAGCGCGCCGGCGCAACGCCAGGAGGCCGCGCCCGCCGCTGCGTTGAGCACGGCCGCTGCCAGTGCCTCGGCGAGCACCATCGGGGCTGCGCCGCCAGCGGGTCAAGGCGTGCTGATCCGTGATCCGCAACTCGACGAGCTGCTCAATCGCCACTACGCCAACACCCAGGCGCTGCAACAGCCGGCCCCGTTTCTGCGCAACGCCAGCTTGGCCGGCAGCAGCCCGCCATAAAGGCGGCGCGCCGACTCCCGCGCGGGAAGCAGGCGAGCCACGGCGAAGCCCGACACAGGCCCAACACAGGCCCGGCATGCGCCGGGCCTTTTCGTGTGTACGCTGTGCCCTGCGCCATCCCATCGCTGCACTTTTTTCACCCGCAGGCTGGAACCAAATGCCCCGGGCGGCTTCACAGACATGACCGCAGGGCCAGATCATAGAAATAGAGTGCTGGCCCTGGATTTTCTGCAACACCACAAGAGGTCGAATCCACCATGCACCACTCCCACCACACTGTTTCCACTCCCTCGGCCCTCCAGGCTGCAGTATCGCCACAGCGCAGAGCGCATCGCGTGGCAGGGGCCGTGGCCACGCTGCTGTTGGCAGCCAGCGGCGTTTTGGCGCTGTACAGCAGCCCCGGCCAGGCTGAGCAACTGGCCGCGCCGGCGATGGCCATGCCCGCCCCCGTGGTCAGCGGCCTGCCCGATTTCACGCAGCTGGTCGAGCGTGTGGGCCCCTCGGTGGTCAACATCCGCACTACGGCCCGCGTGCCAATGCGCGGCCTGCGCGGCGGCCTGCCCGGCATGGACGAAGACATGATGGAGTTCTTCCGCCAGTTCGGCCTGCCCGTGCCCGGCATGCCGCCCCAGCGCCGCGGCCCGCGTGGCGAGCCCGAATCACGCACCGTGCCCAGCGGCGTCGGCTCGGGCTTCATCATCAGCGGCGATGGCTACATCCTCACCAACCACCACGTCGTGGAGGGCTCGGAAGACGTCATCGTCACCCTCACCGATCAGCGTGAGTTCAAAGCCAAGGTCATCGGCTCGGACGAGCGCACCGACGTGGCCCTGATCAAGATCGAGGCGCACAACCTGCCCACCGTGCGCATCGGCAACGTCGAGCAGCTCAAAGTCGGTGAATGGGTCATGGCCATCGGCTCGCCCTTCGGGTTGGAGAGCACCGTCACCGCAGGCATCGTCAGCGCCAAGCAGCGCGACACCGGCAGCTACCTGCCCTTCATCCAGACCGACGTGGCCGTCAACCCCGGCAACTCTGGCGGGCCGCTGTTGAACATGCGCGGCGAGGTCGTGGGCATCAACAGCCAGATTTACTCGCGCTCGGGCGGCTTCATGGGCATTTCCTTTGCCATCCCCATCGACGAAGCCATGCAGGTGAGCGAGCAGCTCAAAGGCAACGGCCGCGTCGTGCGCGGGCGCATCGGCGTGCGCATCGGCCCGGTCAGCGCCGAGGTGGCCGAATCCCTGGGGCTGCAGCGGCGCAACGCTGGCGCTTTGGTCTCGGCCGTTGAGCCCGACTCGCCTGCGGCCAGCGCCGGCCTGCAGGCCGGCGACATCATCACCCACTTCAACGGCAAGGCCATCGACAGCGTCTCCGATCTGCCGCGCCTGGTCGGCGGCACCGCCCCAGGCAGCCAAAGCACGCTGCAAATCTTCCGCCACGGCAAGACCCAGCAGCTGGCCATCACGGTGGGCGAAACCCCTGCCAGCGCCAACGAAGCGGGCAGCCAGCGCGGCGGCGCATCGCAGCAAGAGCAGGCCAAGGCCAACGCCTTTGGCCTGGCCGCCCAGGACTTGAGCGAGGCCGAGAAGAAAAATCTCGGCGTGCGCGGTGGCGTGCGCATCAGCGCCGTCAGCGGCGCTGCCGCACAGGCCGGCATCGAGGTGGGCGACGTGGTGCTGGCCATCGGCCAGACCGAAGTGCTCAACCGCCAGGATTTCGATGCCGCACTGCGCAAGGCCGACGCCAAGCGCCCCATCAGCGTGCTCATCCGCCGTGACGACTGGGCCCAATACGTGCTGATTCGCCCACAGAGCTGATGCCGCACAGCCCCGCTGCCCAATGGCGGGCGGCGGCAGCAAAAAAGCGCACTTTCCCGCAATGGGGAGTGCGCTTTTTTTGTTCAACGCAAGGAGGGCTTCAGCTCTGAAACGGCAGCTTCGCAGGACATGGGCAAGCACATGGGCCGATGCGCCTCAGGGTTACCCCCATTTTGTTTTTGTATACAAAATTTATGATCGTGCACATTGATGGATTGATGTGTACCAAATGAAGCAAGCCCTGGATCTGTATTGCCGTCTGCTGGAAGCGTTGTGTGCCCTGTTGATGCTGGGCATGGTGCTGCTGGTGTTTGGCAATGTCGTGCTGCGCTATTTCTTTCAAACAGGGTGGTTGATTTCTGAAGAGCTGTCGCGCTGGATGTTTGTCTGGATGGTGTTCTTGGGCGCTGTCGTGGCTTTGCGCGAAGAGCGGCATCTGGGCACGCACATGCTGGTGGCGCGCTTGCCGGCATGGGGCCGGCAGATTTGCCTGCTGATTGCGCAGGCCAGCATGTTGGGCATTTCCTGGCTGCTGCTGTCGGGCAGCTGGGCGCAGTTCCTCGTCAATCAGGGCACGAACGCTGCGGTCAGCGGCCTGCCTGTGTCCTATTTTTATTTGAGTGGGGTGGTTTTCGCCGCATCGGCCATGGCGCTGATCGGTGGCGCGCTGCTGCGCAGCAGTGCCGAGTTGCTGCTTGGCAAAAGAGTTGCAAACCAGCGTTGAGGGTGGACAGAACGATCACGGGGCAAGACGCATGACGATTTTGATTTTCATCGCTGCATTGCTGTCTGCCATGGCCATTGGCATGCCCATTGCCTATGCGCTATTGCTCTCGGGCGTGGCCTTGATGTGGCATCTGGATTTGTTTGACGCACAGATTCTGGCGCAGAACGTCATCAATGGCGCAGACAGCTTTCCGCTGTTGGCCGTGCCTTTTTTCATGCTGGCAGGCGAGATCATGAACACTGGCGGGCTGTCCAAGCGCATCGTGCAGTTGGCCATCGCACTGGTTGGCCACAAGCGTGGCGGGCTGGGCTTTGTGGCCATTATTTCCGCTTGCCTGATGGCTGCCTTGTCTGGCTCTGCCGTGGCCGATACGGCCGCGCTCGTGGCCTTGCTGCTGCCCATGATGGTCAAGGCCGGGCACAGCAAGGCCAGGGCTGGCGGCTTGATTGCATCGGCCGGTGTGATTGCGCCAGTCATTCCGCCATCGATCGGCTTGGTGGTGTTTGGTGTGGCTGCCAATGTTTCTATCGGCAAGTTGTTCCTGGCAGGCATCGTGCCGGGCTTGCTGATGGGTGCTGGCATTGCGCTGGCCTGGTGGCTGGTTGCAGCCAAGGAGCGGGTCTGGCTGCCAGAGCCGGCTACGCGCCAAGAAAAGCTCTCGGCCCTCAAACAGTCCATCTGGGCACTGGGCTTGCCGCTCATCGTCCTGTTTGGTCTGCGCTTCGGTGTCTTCACGCCCACTGAGGCGGCGGTCGTGGCGGCAGTGTATGCACTGTTCGTGGCCATGGTGGTGTATCGGGAGCTGAGCCTGATGCAGCTCTACGAGGTGTTGGTCTCCTCGGCCAAGGTCACGGCCATCATCATGTTTCTTGTGGCCTCCTCCATGGTGTGTGCCTGGCTGATCACCGTGGCCGATATCCCGGAGCAAATCATTGCGCTGCTGAGCCATGTCATGGACAGCCCGACCCTGCTGCTGCTGTGCGTCATGCTGTTGATCATGCTGGTGGGCACCGCCATGGACATGATTCCTACGATTCTCATCCTGACGCCAGTGCTGATGCCTGTTGTGCGGGCCGCGGGCATTGATCCCGTCTACTTTGGCGTGCTGTTCATCATGAACACCTCAATTGGGCTGATCACCCCTCCAATTGGCGCCGTGCTGAACGTGGTGGCTGGCACGGCACGAATGCGTCTGGATGAGGTCATTGTCGGTGTGTGGCCTTTCATGCTGGCGCAGTTTTGCGTCATGTTTGTGCTGATTGCGTTCCCGCAGCTGGTGCTGATTCCACTTCACTTTCTGGTCAACTGACATGTCCGAGCAGACCCGTACGAAACCAACTGGACAAAACATTTTGCAAGCCGTCAGCGCCCATTTGACGGCGCTGCGCTCTTGCATCACCGAGCCCACGCGCATTCGCGAGGAGGACTTGGCCAGCAAATTGGGGGTGAGCAGAACGCCTGTGCGGGAGGCGCTGATCCGACTGGAGAGCACCGGCCTGATCAGCTTGCGGCCAGGCAAGGGGGCCCTGCTGCAGCCGGTCAGCGACAAGGACTATCTCGAATGGCTGCAACTGCGTGAGCAGCTTGAAGGCTTTGCCGCGCGGGAGGCGGCGCTCAATGCCTCTCAGCGAGACGTCGATGGCTTGCGCGCACTGTTTGAGCCCTTTCTGGCGCCAGGCGCAGCAGAGGCACAGCCCGAAGCCTATGCCCAGGCCAATGTGCATTTTCATGCCCGCATCATTGGTTTGGCCGACAACCAGTTGCTGGAAAAAGTCTGGGAGTCGTTCGGCCATCACCAGACCAGTTGTCGGCGCAAGACCATCGAGCGATTGCACCGGGCAGAAGACTCGCTGCGCGAGCACTTGGCGATCATCCAGGCCATCGAGGACAGAAACGCGCAGCAGGCCGAGTTGCTGGCGCGCCAGCACGTGCGCCATTTGTACCAAGCCGTTGCCAGTGCCAGGGCGGCCCGTGGCCCCAGCGATTGAAGCCAATGAAATTCCTGAACTTTATCCATGCAACAGCTCCCGGCAGCGCCCCGCGCCTGGGGGCCATGCTGGGCACGCAAACCGTTCTTGACCTCACCAGTGCCTGGCCCGGGGGCGATGCTCCCGACTCGGTGGACGCGCTGATCGCTGGCGGCGAGAGGGCGCTTGCCTGGGCTGCCGAGCAAATCGGCTTGGCCAGAGGGCAGCCGCTCAAGAGGCCGGTGCTGGATCTTGCCGAGTTGAACATTCTTCCTCCCGTGGCATTGCAGGGGCGCAACATCTTCAACGTGGGCCGCAATTACCGTGAGCACATCATCGAAGGCAATATTGCCAACGGCCGGCCCGCCAACGCCTTTCCCCAGGCCATTGAATTTTTCACCAAGCCTCGCACGGCGCTGATAGGCCACCTCGCCGCCATCCCGCGCCATGCCAACCTGACACAGGCGCTCGATTACGAGGCCGAGCTGGCCATCGTCATCGGCAAGCGGGGCGTTGATATTGCGCGCGAGCAGGCCATGCAACACGTGTTCGGCTACACCATCCTCAACGATGTGACGGCCCGCGACTTGCAGCGCCTGCACGGTCAATGGTTCAAGGGCAAGAGTCTCGATGGCAGCTGTCCGCTGGGGCCATGCGTTGTGCATGCCAGTGCCATTGCCAATCCGAACAGCTTGCAGATTGAGCTGGACGTCGATGGCGAGCTCAGGCAAAGCGACAACACGGCTTGCATGCTGTTTGACATTGCCACCATCGTGGCCGAGTTGTCCAAGGGCATGACGCTTTTGCCGGGCGACGTCATCGCCACGGGAACTCCCAAGGGCGTCGGCTTTGCCCAGCAGCCGCCGCGTTGCTTAGAGGCAGGCCAGACCGTGCGTGTGCGCATCGAAGGCATTGGCGAACTCGTCAATACCGTGACCCAGTAGAGCGCCAGTGCGCGGATGGAGCGTTCCCCCCGCCCATTTCTGGGCTGGCTGCGGGAAATGGCAGCCAATGACTGACGAGTGACAAAAGGAGACAAACATGGCCCTGACCACCCCCCATCTTCCCCATGCAGAACGCTATGGCCCCATGGATTCCAGAAGCGTTGCTGTGGACGCTTTGCCTTGGAAGCCTACGCCCACACCGGGCATCGACATGAAAATTCTGCTCCAGGATGAGGAAACCGGACTGATGACGGCCCTGTTTCGCTGGGCGCCGGGCACCACGCTGGCGTTGCACGAGCATGTCGAGGTCGAGCAAAGCTACGTGCTGGAGGGGGAGTTCGAGGACGAGGACGGCGTGTATGCCGCTGGCAGCTTCACCTGGCGCCCCAAGGGCCATCGGCATGTGGCCCGCTCGCCCAAGGGGGCCTTGGTGCTGTGCTTTTTTCTCAAGCCCAACAAATTCCTGGGCGGCGATCTGGACGGGCGCGAACTGAAATGACGCTGTTGCCTGCCGCCCATGACGCCCGCCAATACAGGCGCCAGCCATGACAACCACCATCAGGAGACTATTCGCATGAAACACACCTCGCGCACTGCCATCGTCTGCATGCTTGCCGCAGCCGGCCTGCTCGGCCTGGGCCAAGCGCAGGCATCGGACATCCAGAGCAGAAAGATCAAGTTCAGCTACCCGGTTGCCAAGGACAACCCCGTTGGCCTGGCCATCGACAAGTTCTCGGAGATCGTGGCCCAAAAGTCCGGTGGCAAGCTCAAAGTCACGGGCTATCCCAATGCGCAATTGGGCAATGAAATCCAGTCCATGTCCTCCGCGCAGGGCGGCATCATCGAGATGGCCATCACCTCCACGGCGGGGGCTGCGGGCAACGTCAAGGAGCTGGCGGTGTTCGATTTGCCTTTCTTGTTCTCCAGTGAAAAAGAAGCCGATGCGGTGGTCGACAGCGCACTGGGCCAGGAGCTGCTGGACAAGTTTTCCGACAAGCAGCTCATCGGCCTGTGCTACATGGATTGGGGCTTTCGCCAGGTCACCAACAGCAAGCGGCCCATTACCAAGCTGGAGGACTTTGCCGGGCTGAAGATACGCACCTTGCAGAACCGGGTCTACATCGACATCTTCACTGCACTGGGGGCCACGCCGCTGCCACTGCCCTATCCGGAAACCTACACAGCCTTGGAGACCAAGGCCATCGACGGTCAGGAAAGCTCTTATCTGGTGACTCAATCGAGCTCATACCAAGACATCCAGAAATACCTCACCGAGACCCAGCACGTCTACCTGCCCGCAGCGGTGCTGGTCAGCAAGAAGTTTTGGGACAAGCTCAGCAGCACCGAACAGCAAATCCTCGCCTCGTCCTGCCAGGAGGCCAAGGCCTATCAGCGCCAGGTCAGCCGGAAGATGGAGCAGGAAGTGGTCGATCAGCTCACCAAGGCAGGCATGCACTTCAACCGCATCGAGCCGCAGCAGCGGCAGCGCATGGTGGAGGTCACCCGGCCGGTGTTCGAAAAATACAGGGCCGAACTGGGGGCCGAGCTGGTCGATCGTGTCCAGGCCATCATCGACAAAACCCGGCAAGCCCATTGATGGGCCGACGAGCTTATGCAGTACTTCAAAGAGCAGTTCGGCTTGGATGGCCGCACGGCCTGCATCACTGGCAGCGCCTCTGGGCTGGGCCTGGCCATCGCCACCCACTTGGGCCGGGCTGGGGCGCGCATCATCGTCAACGATCTGGAGCCAGCACGCTGCGCGCCGGCTCTGGAGCAGTTGCATGCCCTGGGCATCGAGGCGATTGATGCGGCCTTTGACGTGTCTGAGGCGGACGCCGTGCAGCAGGCCATGACTGCGTTGGCGCGGCGTGGCTGGCATCCGGACATTCTGGTGAGCAACGCCGGCAACCAAAATCGCCGGCCGGTGACCGATATGACACTGGATGAATGGCGCAGCCTGTTTCAGGTGCATGCCGATGGCGCTTTCAACTGCGTGCGTGCCGTGCTGCCGCAGATGGTGCACCAAGGCTTTGGCCGCATCGTGCTGATGTCTTCGGTGGCGGGCCAGGCTTGCATGCCCGGCATTGCCGCCTACGCTTCTGCCAAAGGGGCGTTGGCGGCTTTCGCCCGCGCTCTGGCGGTCGAGTATGGCCCCTGTGGCATCACTGCCAATGCGCTGGCGCCGGGCTTTGTGCGTACCGGCTTCACCCAAGGGCTACAGGAGCGCGAGGGTTTCGACGCCTTTCTTCAACAGGCCGTGCCGCTGGGGCGCTGGGCACAGCCCGAGGACGTTGCCCCGGCAGTCGTCTATCTGGCCTCGCCTGCGGGCCGCTTCATCAACGGCCATGTGTTGGCTTTGGATGGCGGTTTGCTGGCCCGCATGTAGTTGCTGGCCACTGCGCATCATGAATGCTGCTGGACCTGAAAGCCCGCTCAAAACTGCTGCCCATGTACATGCACATCGTCATGCTGGAACTCTCTGCGAGCTGCGACGCACAGTTCTTTGACACCGTCAATGCCTACGCGCAGCGCATCCGGCATGAGTGCCAGGGAGTGCGGCTCTACCAATTCACAGCCAACGAGGCCAGCCGCGCTCAGGGCTACACCCACGCCGTGATCTCGGCCTTCGACAGCGCCGCATTGCATGACGCCTACCAAATCAGCCAGGCGCACCAGGCCATGAAGGCCTACATGGCGCCATTCATCGAGCGCCTGGTTGTCTTTGACGGCCTGGTGTAGAGTGAAGCGGCGCTGAATCGCCCATTGCATTTTTGATTCGCCATGTTCAATCTTTTCGCCCTTTTGCACGATCCATCAGGCCGCATTGACAACGACTCGCTCATGCGTGAGCTGAGGCAGAAATTTCCTTGGATTGGGGAATATGTCGTTGCTACCGAGCAGTTGAGCTTTCCGGACGTGACGCTGGTGGTGCTGGAAAAAGAAGGCTGGCGGGTGGAGTTTGAAATCCGCGAGCAGGACTCGATGACGCTCAGCCTGAGTGCGTTGCAAAAAATCCTGCAGAAAAAAGCCGCCTTGCCCGAGAACTTCCTCTCCTACAACAAGGAGCTGGCCATTGGCTTTGGCGATGATCCGGATCGCCGGTTTACCGATGAGATCATCCACATTGGTGAATTCGTGCGCGAGAACTATCCGGGCGTGGTCATTTATGACCAGTACAACGAGGACGTTTGGTGATGACGCCCCGCGCCAGCCAAACCAAAGCCCAGCTTCGCACGAAGCTGGGCTTTGGTTTGAGGCGGCATGGGCTGGTTGCCCGCTCGCACCGAGATTGTGAACAGGCTCTTATGCCTGTGGCGCTTGCTCTTG
>JAUMYI010000004.1:24776-31911 GCA_030528705.1 Comamonadaceae bacterium
GCCCGCTCGCACCGAGATTGTGAACAGGCTCTTATGCCTGTGGCGCTTGCTCTTGTTCTTGGGCCTGGGCCTGGCAGTGCTGCCGGGCCCAGGCCAGGTACCAGTCCAGGCATTCCGGGTTGGCCATGGCCTCGCGGTGGATGACTTTTTCGGCCGGCTGGCCAAGCAGCAGCTTTTTGATGGGCAGCTCCTGCTTTTTGCCGCTGAGGGTGCGCGGCACCTGCGCCACCTGCACGATGGTGTCGGGCACGAAGCGCGGTGAGAGGGCCTGGCGGATGGCTTGGGCGATGCGCTGGCGCAGCGCGTCGTCCAGCTCCAGGCCGGGGCGCAGCACGACGAACAGCGGCATGTGGCTGGGCCGGCCCAGGTATTCGAGGTCGACGACCAGCGAGTCCAGCACTTCGGGCAGGGCTTCGACGGCGCTGTAGAGCTCGCTGGTGCCCATGCGCAGGCCGTGGCGGTTGATGGTGGCGTCGGAGCGGCCGTAGATGACGCAGCTGCCATCGGCGCCGATGCTGATCCAGTCGCCGTGGCGCCAGACGGCGCCGGCCTGTGGCGGCAAGTCGCCGCCGTGGGGGTTGCGGCCTTTGCCGGCGGGGTAGCTGTCGAAGTAGCTGTGGTGGTAGCGGCTGCCGTCGGCGTCGTTCCACAGGCGCAGCGGCATGGAGGGGATGGGCTGGGTGCAGACCAGCTCGCCGACTTGGTCGATGACGGCTTGGCCGGCTTCGTCCCAGGCCTGCACGGCCGCGCCCAGCATGCGGCATTGCAGCCGGCCCGGCGTTTGCGGCAGGTCTCGGTGGCTGCCCAGGAAGGCGCCGGCAAAGTCGGTGCCGCCGGAGACGTTGCACCACCAGATGCCCTGGCCGTGTTCGCCGGCCACGCCGGCCTCGCGCATGAAGGCGCTGCCCCAGTTCTGCACCTCCGCGCTCAACGGCGAGCCGGTGCTGCCCAGGGCGCGGATGCGGCGCAGCTCGCCGCATGGCTGCGGCTTCAGCCCGGCCTTGGCGCACAGGCCGTAGAAGGCCGCGCCAACGCCGAAGAAGGTGACCTGGTGGCGCGCGGCAAAGCGCCAGAGCACGCCCATGTCCGGCTGCTCGCGCGGGCCGCTGGGGCTGCCGTCGTAGATCACCAGCGTGGTGCCGCGCAGCAGCCCGGCGACCTGGGCGTTCCACATCACCCAGCCGGTGGAGCTGTACCAGTGGTAGCGCTCGCCAAAGCTGTTGGGCGCGTAGCTGCAGCCCAGGTCGTTGTGCAGCGCGCCCAGTTGCAGCTGCACCAGCATCATGCCGCCGTGGCCGTGCACGATGGGCTTGGGCAGGCCGGTGGTGCCGCTGGAGTAAACGATCCACAGCGGGTGGTCGAAGGGCAGCCAGCGCGGCGTGAAGTCGCGCACGGCCGCATCGTCGCGCGCGCTGAGCTCGGCGAAGTTGGCATAGCCGGCCCATTGCACGCCGGCATCGAGGTTGCCCACGACGATGGCATGGCGCACGCTGGGCAGCGCGGCGCGCAATTGCTCGCTGATTTGCCGGCGTTCGAGCCGCTTGCCGCCGTAGACCACGCCGTCCACGGTCAGCAGCAGCACGGGCTCGATCTGGCGCAAGCGGTCCAGCACGGCGTTGAGGCCCATGTCCGGCGCGCACACGCTCCAGACGGCGCCGATGCTGGCCGTGGCCATGAAGGCGACGATGGTTTGCGCGATGTTGGGCAGGTAGGCGGCCACGCGATCGCCCGGCTGCACGCCCTGCGCCTGCATGTGCAGCGCCAGCGCCGCCACCTGGCGGCGCAACTCGGGCCAGCTCAGCGTGGTGACCTGGCCCAGCTCGTTGTCGGCGATGATGGCCGGCAGGCCGGCGGCGTGGGCCGGCTGCACGTGGCGCAGCATCTGCTGCACCATGTTGACCTGCGCGCCTTCGAACCAGCGCGCGCCGGGCATGACGTTCTCGGCCAGCACCCGCTGGTGCGGCGTGGGCGATTGCAGGTCGAAGTAATCCCAGATGCTTTGCCAGAAGGCTTCGATCTCGCTGGTGGACCAGCGCCACAGCGCGTCGTAGTCGGCAAAGTGCAGGCCGTGGCGCTGCGCCAGCCAGTCCTGGTAGCGGCGCAGCTCGGGCACGTAGGGGGCGGTGCTGGGCGCGGTGTCGGGGGTAGGGTCGGGGGCGCAAGAGGGGGCAGAGGATGGGGCGGTATGGCTCATGGCCGCGCAGCGTAGCTGCAATGGCGCGGCGCGGCCGTCGCCAATGCGATCGCCTTCAGTGGCGTGAACAGGCCTTATAAATCAGGGTTTTCACCCATGGGCTGCGGATCACGTCGCCCGGCCTATTCATGATGTTTTGATGGAGAGAACCCCGTGCCAGCTTTTGATCGCATCCAATGCCCTGCCTTGCACAGCAAGATCATGTCGGCCCAGCAGGCCGCCGAGTTGATTCCCGAAGGGGCCAATGTGGGCATGAGCGGCTTTACCGGCTCGGGCGCGCCCAAGGCCGTGCCGCTGGCGCTGGCCGAGCGCATCGAGCGGCTCTACGCCCAGGGCAAGAGTTTCAAGATTGATCTGTGGACCGGCGCTTCCACGGCGCCGGAGATCGACGGCGCGCTGGCCAAGGTCAACGGCATTCACACGCGCCTGCCCTATCAGTCCGACCCGATCGGGCGCAAGCGCATCAACGAGGGCAGCATCCAGTACATCGACATGCACCTCTCGCACGTGGCGCAGTACGTCTGGTTTGGCTTCTTTGGCAAGCTCGACGTGGCGGTGATCGAGGTCGCCGGCATTTTGCCCGATGGCCGGCTGATCCCCTCCACGTCCGTGGGCAACAACAAGACCTGGCTGGATTTGGCCGATCTGGTCATTCTGGAGGTCAACGAATACCAGCCGCTGGCGCTGGCGGGCATGCACGACATCTACTACGGCACCCAGGTGCCGCCCAACCGCGTGCCCATTCCGCTGCTGCAGCCGCAGGATCGCATCGGCGAGCAATACCTGCGCTGCGACCCGAGCAAGGTCATTGCCGTGGTGCCGACCAACAAGCCCGATCGCAGCTCGGCCTTCAAGCCCGCCGATGCGGCCTCGCAGCGGATTGCCGGGCATTTGATCGAGTTCTTCAAGCATGAGGTCAAGCTCGGCCGCCTGCCCAAGAACCTGCTGCCGCTGCAATCGGGCGTGGGCAACATCGCCAATGCCGTGCTGGCCGGCCTGAACGATGGGCCGTTCGAGCAACTGACGGCCTACACCGAGGTGCTGCAAGACGGCATGCTGCACATGCTGCGCTCGGGCAAGCTGGTGCACGCCTCGGCCACGGCGCTGTCGCTCAGCCCCGAGGGCGAGCGCGAGTTCGTCGAGCACATCGACTTCTACCGCGACAAGATCGTGCTGCGTCCGCAGGAGATGAGCAACCACCCCGAGCTGATTCGCCGCATGGGCGTGATTGCCATGAACGCCATGATCGAGGCCGACATCTACGGCAACGTCAACTCCACGCACGTCTATGGCTCGTCGATCATGAACGGCATCGGCGGCTCGGGCGATTTTGCGCGCAATGCCTATCTGTCGATCTTCATGGCCAATGCCACGGCCAAGGGCGGCGAGCTCTCGTGCATCGTGCCGGCCGTCTCGCACGTGGACCACACCGAGCACGACGTGCAAATCCTGGTGACCGAGTGCGGCCTGGCCGACCTGCGCGGCCTCTCGCCCAAGGAGCGCGCCCAGGCCATCATCGGCCACTGCGCCGCGCCCGATTACCAGCCGCTGCTGCAAGACTACTTCGAGCGCGCGTTGCAGGGCAGCGTTGGCAAGCACACGCCGATGCTGCTGGATGAGGCGCTGTCCTGGCATGCGCGCGCCAGCCGCACCGGCAGCATGAAGCCGGCCCAGGCCGAGCAGTCGCCCCAGTCGCCCCAGGTGCCGCAATCGCGCCAGAGCGCGCAGCCGGCTTGAGGCGCGGCGGGGCTGGCCGGCGCCGGTCTTGTTTGCCCGCCGGCCAGACGGCGGCTTACTGCGTCACGCAGGCAAAGCTCTCGGCGCGGTCTGCATCGCCCTGGCCCTTGTAGCGCGGCCAGCTGGGGTAATCGCACAGCGGGCGGGTGCGGCCGGGCTTGCCCACCGTGTCCTTGACGACCTCGGCGCTGGGGGCTTGGCCCTGGGTGACCCAGCGGTCCAGCGCGCCCAGCGCATCCCAGCTGGCATTGAAGGTGGCGCTGGCCGCATGGCCGTAGCCGGGCACCTCGTAGTAGCGCGCAAAGCGCCGCACGGCTTCGGCGCCCATGGTGCTCTGCAGGCGCTGGTAGTACTGCGCCGTGGCGCGGGTGCTGACCAGCACGTCGGCGCTGCCGTGGGCCATGAGCAGCTTGCCGCCTTTGCGCTCGAAGGCGCTCAGATCGGCGCTGTTGACGTCTTGCAGCCGCATCAGGGCATTGATGCGCTCGGCCCAGGGGCCGGGGTTTTGCGGATCCAGCGAGAGCGAGTCGAAGCCGGCATCGCGCGTGACGAAGTGGCGCACCCACTGATCCCAGAACACCGCCCAGTACGGCGCCGTCAAGGGCGCAGGGCTGGCCGGCGGCGTGGTGTTCATGGCCAGCAGATTCACCACTGGCTGCACCGGGCTGCTGCCTTGCTCGCCCAGCTCCGAGCCCCAGATGTTGAAGCCCGGGTACTGGGTCTCGCCGCTGCCTTGCGGCGAGGCAAAGGCGGCAAAGGAGATCGGGCTGTCGTAGACCTTCAGCGCGGCAATCATGGCGTCCGAGAGGCAATCCTCACTCTCGTTGCCGCCCGAGGCGCAGCGCAGCGGCTGGCCCTGGTACTGCGCCGTGGCCGGGTCGAAGGCCGCATTGCAGGCGGCCACGTGGCTGATGATGCCGTCCTCCAGGTCGTCAAGGCCGTCGCACTGGGCCAGGGCCGCCAGGCGCAGGCGTTTGCGTTGCGCCAGGCTGGGGTAGGCATCGGGCTGGGCAAAGGCGCGGCTGATGCGGCCGAACTGCAAATCTAGGCTGGCCGCGTTCCAGGCCGGGTACCAGGCCACGACGCCATCCCAGTCAGCCGGCCATTTCTGCGCCACGGCCAGGGCCTCGCGCCCGCCGGTGGAGCCGCCGATGAAATAACGCTGCGTGGGCGCGCGGCCGTAAAAGCTGGTGAGCAGCGCATTGGCCGTGTCGCTGACCTTCTTCAGCGCCGCGTAGGAGAAGTTCTCCAGCGCCGTATCGTTGACGCCAAAGCTGCCATCGCGGCTGCCGGCGGCGCTGGCGCGATGGCCCGAATCGCTGGCAAAGACCGCATAGCCCTGCTCCAGCAGCGGGAACGGGCCCTGATCGGTCGGCGCGGCCGAGTAGCTGTGCAGATTCGGGATGGTGCCGTTGTAGCCCCCGCCGCCGAGCATCACGACCTTGCCATTCCAGGCCTTGGGCAGCAGCAGCGCCATGTGGATGGCCGGGTCGCCGGCCCGCGCCGCCGCAATGTGCACGCTGGCCTGCACGGCCGCAGGCGGCTGCACGCCGCGCACCGGGGCCGGCGCATCCACGGCCACCACCTGCGCGCCCGAGGTGGGCAGGCCAATCTGCGCGGCGGGCACGCTGGCGCTGGCCAGTTGCTGCACGGCGCGCTCGAAATCAAAGGCCGCGGGCGGTTGTTGGGCGTCGTCGTTGCCGCCGCCGCAGGCGGCCAGGCCCAGGGCCAGCAGCCCGGCCAGCAGGCTGCGTTGCCAGGGCGCGCCAGTGCGGGATTCAGAAAAGCGGCGATGCGGCGCACGCCGCGAACGGATGGACGTCATGGGGGAAGTCTCCTGGATAGAAAAGCGAGGGGCACAAAAAAGCCGCCCCAGCAAGGCTGGCGCGTGGGCCAGCATGGGGGCGGCCATTATCGAGACTGCTCAGGCTTGAGCAGGCCGCTGCGGGCCTGGGGTTTTCCCGCAGCCGCGCGGCGGGCAACAGGGCTTGATGCCCAGCCTTGGTGTGTGCGGCCTTCAGCCCTTGGAGTCGGGCAGCAGGCAGGCCTCGACCACTTCCAGGTCGTTGTCGCGGGCGAAGTTCATCACGAAGCTCCAGGCCATGGGCTCGTGCTCGCGCAAGGCGGTGTGGACGACCACGCAGCGCGTGCCGTCCAGCACCGTGGGCACGCACCAGGGGGAATAGACCAGGTGGCTGTTGCGCGGCGAGCCCGGCGGGCGAAATTGGCTCATGACGCCTGCCAGGCGTTCGGACCAGTCGCTGGGGCGGAAGGTCCGGCCATCCTTGGTTTTGCCCAGGATGAAGATTTCTCGTGCAGAAGGCGTCGCGTCGCTGGACATGGGCAGGGCGTGCGGGGCAGTGCGCTGGCGGCGCTCTGGATCCGCAGGCGGGTTGGGAGACAAGGCGGCGATTCTACTGACTCCGGCCCAGGCCGGCAGGGCCCGCCGCCCAAGGCCCCAGGCCGGGGTATGCAGGCGCTTTGAACGGGCGCTCAGTGCGCCAGCCGGCGCACGATTTGCGCCACCAGCTCGGTCTGCATGTCCTTGAACAGCAGCTCCTGCTCGGCCTCCTTGGACAGGGCCTGGGATTCGTCGTAGCTTAGCTCGCGCGTTTGCAGCAGCTCGACGATTTCGGCGCGCTGGGCCGATGGGCTGGCCTGCAGGCCGTCGCCGTCGCGCAGGCGGTAGAGCACGCGCAGCCGCAGCTGCATTTCGCGCACGGCGCCGCTTGATGTCTGGCTGACGACGGCGCGCTCGTGCTGCTCTTGCAGCAGCTCGAACACCCGCTCGGCCAGGGCCGGGTCGCTGGGCGCGCGCAGCACGGTCAGGCCCGCGCCTTCGAGCGTGCGCTGCAGCTGGCGCGCCAGCGGCGAGGCCTCGGGCGCTTGCAGGAACACGGACTTGAAGGGGTACTTGGCCGAGCCGCGCAGCGCAAAGCCGCAGCCGCCCAGGCTGGCGGCGGCAGTGGCGCTGGCCGCAGTGGCGGCGCTCAGGGTCAGGAATCGGCGGCGTTGCATGGGGGCTCCTCGGGTGGCGTGGGGCTGGGGGCAATGGACGCTGGCCGCATCACAGCACCACGTTCACCAGCTTCTTGGGCACGACGATGATTTTCTTGGGCGCTGCGCCTGCGGCTTGGCGGGCAAAGGCCTCGCTGGCCAGCGCGGCGGCTTCGATGGCGGCCTTGTCGGCGCTGGCGGGCACGG
>JAUMYI010000230.1 GCA_030528705.1 Comamonadaceae bacterium
GCTGGTGTTTGGCACCAAGAAGCTGCGCAACATCGGCAGTGACCTGGGCGGGGCCGTCAAAGGCTTCAAGGAAGGCATGCGTGAAGGCGGGCAGGATGCGCCGGCCCATGGCGCGACCGCCAGCGCCCAGCAGGTGCAGGATCAGAGCCAGGGCGCTGTTGCCCGCGAAACCATCGAGGTTTCGGCCAAGGAAAAGAGCTGAAATACAGCAGGCCTGCTGCACGGCCATGCGCGCGCGCCTGGGCCCGAAGGCCCAAGGGCATTGCGTGGCGCGCTGCGGCGGCGAGCATGACGGCACAGCATGTTTGATCTGGGTATTTCCAAGATGGTGATGATCGGCGTGGTCGCGCTGATCGTGATCGGGCCTGAGCGCCTGCCGCGCGTGGCGCGCACGGTGGGCGCCTTGCTGGGCAAGGCGCAGCGCTACGTCAACGAGGTCAAACGCGAGGTCAACCAGGCCATGGAGCTCGATGAGCTGCGCAAGGTCAAGACCAGCGTGGAAGAGGCCGCGCGCGACCTGGAGCATTCGGTGCGCACGCACGCCAGCGACTTCCAGAAGGAGGTCGACACCATCACGCAGGACTTGCAGGATTTGCAGTCCTGGGAAGAGGGCTCGATGCAGCAGGACGAAGCAGCGGCCATGCCAGCGCCCGAGGACGGGCTGGAGGACGCCAGCAAGCGCGCCTTCGTCACGGCCGTGGCGCCGGTGTCATTGCCCGCGGCGCGCAAGAACTGGCGCGCGCGCCGCCAGGCCGTGCCGCAGTGGTACAAGGCGCGCCAGCAGGTGCGCCGGCGCCTGCGCTCCAGCGCCGCGCGCCGCCATGCCCGCCCGGCAGGCCAGCCCGGCGGCAGCAGACCCTAGTTTCCCCCTGATCGACGAAGCCGCCCGCAGGCCATGCGCCCTGCCGCTGCGGCGCCCCTCTCCCCCATGGCTTCCCCATCCCAAGACCACGACGAACTCGCAGGCACCGAGCAGCCCTTTGTCCAGCACCTGATGGAGCTGCGCAACCGCCTGATCTACTGCATCCTGGGCTTGGCAGGCGCCATTGCGCTGCTGCTGGCCTGGCCCGGCCCCAGCACCCTGATCGACTGGATCGCCATGCCCATCCGGGCGCACATGCCGCCCGATGCCAAGCTCATCGCCGTGGGGGTGTTGACGCCGTTTCTGGTGCCGCTGAAGGTGCTGTTCATGACGGCCGTGCTGCTGATCCTGCCCTGGCTGGTCTATCAGGCCTGGGCGTTCGTGGCCCCGGGCCTGTACAGCCATGAAAAGCGTTTTGCGCTGCCGCTGATCTTGATGGGCAGCGCCTTGGCCTATGTGGGCATTGCTTTCGTGCAGTGGTTCGTGCTGGACAAGATGTTTGGCTTCATCCAGCGTTTTTCGCCCGAAAGTGTGGCCGCCACGCCCGACGTGGCCTCCTACGTCAGCGTCATTTTGTCGCTGTACATCGCCTTCGCGCTGGCCTTTCAGGTGCCCATCGTGGTGCTGCTGCTGGTGCGCTTTGAGCTGGTGAGCGTGGCCAAGCTGCGCTCTTTCCGGGGCTATTTCGCGGTGCTGGCTTTCGTCATCGCCGCCATCGTCACGCCGCCGGACGTGCTCTCGCAAATCACCTTGGCCGTGCCCATGTGCCTGCTGTATGAGGTTGGCATCTGGGCCTCGCGCTGGTTCGTGCGGCCCAGCAGCCCGGATTCGAGCCAGCAGACCTGAATGCAAACCGCTCAGCGGCGGCGCTGCTGGCCGGTGGTGGCCGGGCGCTCGCTGGGGGTGACGCTGATGCGCTGTGACTGCCCGCCGCGCTCCACCGTGAGGTGCGTGGGCACCTGCGGCTTGAGCATGGCCACGCTGGCCAGCAGCTGCGGCACATCGTGCACCGGCTGATCGCCCACGGCGGTGATGACATCGCCGGGGCGGATGCCCGCTTGCGCGGCCGGGCTGTGCTGCAGCACGCCGGTGACGATGACGCCGCTGGCGCTGCGCGCGCCCGTGGCCTGGGCCAGCTCCGGCGTCAGCGGCTCGGACGCCAGGCCCAGCCAGCCGCGCACCACGCGCCCGTGACGCAGCACGCTGCCCAGCACGAACTGCGCCGAGTCGGCCGGGATGGCAAAGCCAATGCCCATGTTGCCGCCGGACTTGGAGAAGATCATCGTGTTGATGCCCACCAGCTCGCCAGCGGTATTGACCAGCGCGCCGCCGGAGTTGCCCGGGTTGATGGCCGCATCGGTCTGGATGAAGTTCTCGAAAATGTTTAGCCCCAAGTGGTTGCGGCCCAGGGCGCTGATGATGCCGCTGGTGACGGTTTGCCCCACGCCGAAGGGATTGCCAATGGCCAGCACGGTGTCGCCAATGGCCATGGTTTTGGCATCGCCCATGCCGATGGCCGGCAAGCCGCTGGCCTGGATTTTGAGCACCGCCAGGTCGGAGTCGGGGTCGCTGCCGATGACCTTGGCGCTGAACTCGCGGCCATCGTGCAGCGTGACGGAAATCGTGTCTGCCCCCTCGATGACGTGGTGGTTGGTGAGCAAATGCCCGTCGGCGCTGACGATCACGCCGCTGCCCAACCCGCTGCGCGAGCGGTTGGGCACTTCGCCGAAGAAATACTGGAAGAACGGATCATTGGCATAGGGGTGGCGCACCGTGGTGCTGGTGTTGATGCTGACCACTGAAGGCGCGGCGCGCTCGGCGGCCTGGCGCAGACTGCCCGCAGCAGCCGGGGCGGCGGCGCTGGGCGCAGGCATTGCCAACGTGGCCGGGGCGCTGGCCGGCGCATCGGCCAGCCACTGCGGCCTGAGTGTGGCGATGATGAAATACCCGGCCAGCATGACCGTGATGGTTTGCGAGAAGAAAAGCCAGTAGCGACGCATGGGAGAGACAATGAATGCAATGCTTTTGGGGCGGGCCCGGACAACAGGCCGCAGCATAGCGCGATCCATCGCGGCGCTGGCCCGTGGCCGGCAGAGCCCCCGGTGGGTTTTGAACAGGTTCTGAGCCTGTCCGCAAAATCCACGCGCCGCGCTCATCCCCAGGAACAGGCGGCCTGCTGCGTTTTACGCCTTGCAGCCCACCCCAAACCAATTTTTGCCCGCTCGCGCCGAGACTTTGAACAGGCTCTGAGAAAGGAGTACCGCATGTTTCGTTCATGGCATCCTTGTTCGCTGGCCTTTGGCTTGGCCATGGCCGCTTGCAGCAGCCCAGGGCCGGGCGCTTTGTCCCCAGCCGCTGCGGTGGCGGATGTGCCCGCAGCGCCGCAGCACCCCATCCAGGGGCCTTGCGCACAGGCCTGCACCGAGCAGTACGCCCCCGTTTGCGCCAGCATCGAGCACAACGGGCGGCGCTACCGGCAGACCTACAGCAATGCCTGCTGGGTCTGCGTGCCGCAAGGCCGCGTCCTGGCCATAGAGCCAGGCCCCTGCGGCCAGGGGCCGCAGCGCCAGTGAGCGCCGCCGGCGCCAAGGCGAGTCATGCCATCCTGCTCAGGCTTTCAGGCTTTCAGGCAGCAGGCGCGGCCCAGTTCTCAACGCGCACGGGGTAGCCCGCGAAGTCGGCCTCGTTATTAGTGACCA
>JAUMYI010000231.1 GCA_030528705.1 Comamonadaceae bacterium
TTTCGTAGCCGTAGGCGCCGTGGCGGCGGTGCAGGTTCCAGCGGCACACCAATGGGCCTGGCCACAGGGCGCGCAACAGCGGCAACTGCTCTTCAATGGGTGGCATTTTGGCGTGCAAGCCCAGGCAGTAGGTGATGGGGTTGCCTCTCGCTTGGCGCGCCGCGCGCAAGGCCTGGGCCAATTGCGGCGCATGGCCGGGGGCCAGAAAGGCGGCGTCACGCACTTCGAGCGCGAGGACGCCATCGGGCGCCGCGGGCGCCAGCGGCGGCATGGCCGCCAGCAAGGCGCCAATGCGTTCGATCAATGCGGGCAGCTCGGCCAGCTGTGCACGGGGCAAGGGGCTGATCTGGAAGACCAACGCGCCCACTTTGTGGCCCAGGCCTTGCAATGCGGGCTGGATGAATTCGCGCAGCGCCAGTTCCGGGCTGAGAAACAACGGGTTGGGCGCGCGGCCGCGGCCGTCTTCAGCGCGCACCAGCGCATCGCAAACCAAGCTCGGGGCCTTGACGACGAAGCGAAAGTCATGGGGCACTTGCGCCGCATAGTGCGCGTATTGCTGGGCGCTCAGCGGGCGGTAGAAGGCCCGATCCAGGCTGACGCTGCGCAGCAGTGGGTGGGCCGCATAGGCGATCAGCCCCTGCCGGGAGAGCTGGCTTTCAGCGTAGTCGCCTTCCCACACAAGCCCGGCCCAACCGGGAAAGTGCCAGGAAGAGGTGCCCATGCGCAAGCGGGGCGGCAAGGCTGCAGCCAGTGCCTGTATGCGGGCATCGGCAGGCGCGGCGCGCACCGCTGCTGTACGGCTGCGCCGCAGCGGCGTACCCCGGGCTGGCACGGCCTTGCGCTGCGTGTGCGCGTCCTCGGCCAAAGGGCCTGCCTGGTCACTGGCCCGACGGGCTTGCTGGACATCTTGGGCGGCAGGCTCTGCGGGCAAGGGCAGGGCGTCGAACAGGGCTGTTTGCTGTGGTGGCGGGCTGGCGGGCATGGCAGCGATGATAGGGCTATGTGCCGAGACGACCCATGGCACATCCCGCGTATTCAGCCCAGACGGCACAATGGCGCAAGCGCCACATTGCAGTGGCGCACGCATGCGCACAGACGCAATAGGGAGAGAACGAGGATGCGTTGGTTGGGATTTGCCGGGCTGTTGTTGGCCCTGCTCATCACGGGCCTGGTGGTCAAACAGCAGCTGCAGACCGCACACCCTGCCCTGCCCCAATCGGGCGGAGGCGTGGCCTTACCAGAAGGGACAAAGCCGCCCATCACCAGGGCCACGACGCCAGAGGCCTACGGCGAGCAAGTCCGGCAGCAGTATCAACAGACGCTGGATGCGGCCATGGAGCAGCAGCAACGCGCGCTGGAGGCCGCCACGCAGTGAGCGATGCGCTTCTTGGTCAACGCGGCTTTGGCGGCGTGCCGGGCGCAGCCATCATGGAGAAGTCGCGCTCAAAGCGCATCAGGTGCTGGCCCCCATCGACCAGCAGCGTGGTGCCGGTCAGCGAGGCATTGCTCAGCGCAAAGTGCACAGCGGCTGCCACGTCCTCAGGGGTGGACGAGCGCCCCAACGGGCTGAGCTGGTGCAGGCGCGCAAAGCTCTCGGCGTCGAGAAATTCGCTGGTCAGCGTCAGCCCTGGCGCCACGCCGACGACGCGCACCCAAGGCGCCAGCGCCAACGCCAGCATGGTGCCGGCGGCCTCCAGCGCGGCCTTGGAGAGGGTGTAGCTGAGAAAGTCTGGGTTCTGATTCCAGAGCTTCTGATCCAGCAGGTTCACGACCACGCCCTGCGCTCTGGCTGCTTCATCGCCAGCGGCAGCGGCACGCGCCTGCAGGTGGGCCCGCAGGGCCTGGGCCAGCACGATGGGCGCGGCCGTGTTGCTGCGCAGATGCTGCTCCAGGCTGGCGTAGGTGAAACCGCTGGCATCATCGAACTCGAAGCGCGAGGCGCTGTTGACGATGGCATCAATGCGGCCAAAGCGCGCCAGCGCCGCAGGCAGCAGTGCGCGGGTTTGCGTCTCGTCGTCAAAATCGGCGGCCAGCGCATCGCTGTCAGCCCCGGCGGCGCGGCAGGCCTGCACCGTGGCCTGCGCGGCGGCGCTGGAGTGGCGGTAGTGCACGGCCACATTCCAGCCCTGCTGCGCCAGATGCACGGCGATGGCCGCCCCCAGGCGCAGGCCGGCCCCGGTGACCAGCACAGTGGGCCGGGCATGGCCGGCAGGCAAAGCGGGTGCGGGGCTGGGCGGCATGAAGGGCTGCGACAATCGCGGCATGGACGATGAAACACACGCAAACGCGCCGAGTGTAACCGGCCCGTTGTCGGCCAGGCTGCGCCAGGCCATCGCCGCCCGGCAGGGCTGGCTGGGCTTTGACGCCTTCATGCAAATGGCCTTGTACGAACCTGGCCTGGGCTATTACAGCAATGCGCGACGCAAGATCGGGGCCATGCCTGCTGCCGCCACGCCCGCGCAGGCTGGCAAGGGCAGCGATTTCGTCACCGCGCCGGAGCTCTCGCCCCTGTTTGGCCGCTGCGTGGCCGTGCAATTGGCGCAGGCGCTGCGCGTGAGCGGCACCGATACGGTGTACGAGTTCGGCGCAGGCCATGGCAGCTTGGCGCGCGAGGTGCTGGGCACGCTGCAGGCCATGGGTGCGCCGCTGCGGCGCTATTGCATCATCGACGTCTCCGGCGCGCTGCGCGCGCGCCAGGCTCAAACCCTGGCAGCATTTGGCGCGCAGGTGCAATGGCTGGACGAGCTGCCGCAAACCCTCGAAGGCGTACTGCTGGGCAACGAAGTGCTGGACGCCATGCCCGTGAAGCTGCTGGCCTGCAAGCAAGGCCAGTGGTACGAGCGGGGCGTGGCGCTCGATGCCGCTGGCGCCTTCACCTGGGCCGATCGCCCGAGCGCACTGCGCCCACCGCATGAGCCCAGCGCCAGCGAGCTGGCCGCCCAGGCCTGGCCAGGCGCCGCATTGCCGCTGCAAGGGCCGGGCGATGCCTGCGACTACCTGACCGAAATCCACCCCTGGGCCGAAGCATTCGTGCGCACCTGCGCCGAGCGTCTGCGCAAGGGCGCCATGCTGTGGGTCGACTACGGCTTTGGCGAGCGCGAGTACTACCACCCGCAGCGCCGCAGCGGCACGCTAGCCTGCCACTTCCAGCACCGCATGGACGACCAGCCCCTGCACGACGTGGGCCAGAAGGACATCACCAGCCACGTCAACTTCACCGGCATTGCCGTGGCCGCGCAGGAGGCCGGCCTGGAGGTGCTGGGCTACACCTCACAGGCGCGCTTTCTGATCAACTGCGGCATCCAGCCACTGCTGGAGGCGGCCAGCCTGCCCGAACGCGCTATGGCCGCCAAGCTGCTGCACGAGCATGAAATGGGCGAGCTGTTCAAGGTGATGATGCTGGGCGCTGGCCCATTCTGGGAGCCGCAAGGCTTTGTCAGCGGCGACCGCACGCATACGCTGTAGGGCTGGCAGCAGCACCCGGCATCATCCAGCGGGCGCAGCAAAAAGCCCTTGCAGCGGGCAAGGCGGCAAGGGCTTGAAATGTC
>JAUMYI010000005.1:0-1255 GCA_030528705.1 Comamonadaceae bacterium
GACATCATCGACCAGTACCACAAGCACATGCACCTGCTGCACAGCCTGCGCTGAGTGGTTGCGTTGCCCCTTCGGTGCGCAGGGGGCTTTTCAATCGGCCTGCCGCCGTAGGGGGCAGGCCGTTTTTTCATGCGGGGAACATGGCCGGCGGCCATTGCAGCCGGTGTTGCAGCCGGGCCCAGTCAAAGCCTGGGCCGGGGTCGTGCTTGCGCCCTGGGGCGATGTGTTCGTGGCCGGCGATGTGGGCGATGGGGTAGCGCGCGCGCAGGGCCTGGCACAGTGGCGCCAGCGCCTGGTATTGCAGGTCGGTGAACAGGCCGCCTTCCAGGCCTTCGAGTTCGATGCCGATGGAGTCGTCGTTGCGTGCGCGGCGACCGTCGTAGCAGGATTGGCCGGCATGCCAGGCGCGCGCGTCGGCGTCGACGAACTGGATCAGGCGGCCATCGCGGCGGATGAAGAAGTGCGCCGAGACGCGCAGCCCGCGAATGCCCTGGAAGTAGGGGTGCGCGTCCCAGTCTAGGGTGTTGGTGAACAGCTGCTGCACGGCCTGGCCTTCGAATACGCCCGGCGGCAGGCTGATGGAGTGCAGCACGATCAAGTCCACCTGGGCGGCGGCGGGGCGGGCGTCGCAATTGGGCGATGCGATCCACTGCGCAGGCAGGTAGCGCCCGCCGCGCCAATCTTGGGTTTGGGCGGTGTCGTCGGTGGGGGGCAGCTGGGGCATGGGGCGTGGCGGATGTGGTCGCGGGGGCTGGTGCGCGCTGGCGCGGGTGTTGCGCCCAGCCCCGAGGTGCGCGCCAGTGGGGGGTTGCACAGGTACTCAGGCGCGCGTGTCCGGCTCGGTGGGGATGTTCAGGCGTTCGATGCGGTAGCGGATCTGGCGCAGGTTCAGCCCCAGCATGGCGGCGGCGGCGGTGCGGTTGTAGCGCGCCGCCTGCAGGGCGCGGATGAGTACGGCGCGCTCCTGCTCGTCGAGCCAGGCCTGCAAGTCGCTGGGCAGGGGCTCGGCAGCTGCGCCACCCGCGCTGGCGTTGCTGGTGCCAGCGGCCGGTGCGGAACTGGCGCTGGGCGCGGGCGCTGCGCCAGCGCCGTTGCCTGCGGGCAGGCCGAGGTTGGGCATGGCGAATTGGGCCTGGTATTGCATCCACGGCGCAGCGCCGGTGTGGAAGTTGGCAGGCGGGGGCGCTGGTGTGGGCGGCGGCGCTGGGGGCGGCTCGGCCACTGGCGGCTGGGGCGGCGCGCTAGGGATGGCCGC
>JAUMYI010000005.1:1355-31457 GCA_030528705.1 Comamonadaceae bacterium
GCGCTGGGGGCGGCTCGGCCACTGGCGGCTGGGGCGGCGCGCTAGGGATGGCCGCTGGGGTTGCGGCCACAGGGGCTGCGGGCATGGTGGTGGGCGCGGCCGCAGGGGCAGCCGTGGGCGCTGCGGCATGTGGCAGCGGCGCGGAGCTGGCGCGGGCTGGGTTGCCAGCGTCGTTGATGTATTCAGGGTGCAGGATGCCGTCTTCGCTCAGGGCGATGGCGCGGTGCAGCAGGTTTTCCAGTTCGCGCACGTTGCCCGGGAAGGGGCGGCGCAGCACGGCGGCCATGAAGGCCGGCGAGGCCTGGACGTGCTCGAAGCCTGAGTCGCGCGCCAGGCGCGCCAGCAGCGCCTCGATCAGTGCGGGCAGGTCTTCGCGGCGCTCGCGCAGCGGCGGGATGCGCACTTCGATGACGTTGAGGCGGTAGTACAAATCCTGGCGAAAGCGCCCCTGCTCGACCTCCTGGGCCAGGTCGCGGTGCGTGGCGCTGACCAGGCGCACGTCCACGACTTCTTCTTGCGTGGCGCCCAGCGGGCGCACGCTGCGCTCCTGGATGGCGCGCAGCAGCTTGGTCTGCATGGCCAGCGGCAGGTCGCCGATTTCGTCGAGAAACAGCGTGCCGCCCTTGGCGGCCTGGAAAAAGCCCTGGCGGTCGTGCGTGGCGCCGGTGTAGGAGCCTTTCTTGGCGCCGAAGAATTCGGCTTCGAGCAGGTTTTCCGGGATGGCGCCGCAGTTGACGGCCACCAGCGGCCCGCTGGCGCGCTGGCTGTTGGCGTGCAGGGCGCGCGCCACCAACTCCTTGCCCGTGCCCGATTCGCCATGGATGTGCACCGGCGCCATGCTGCGCGCGACTTTGCCGATGCGCTCCTTGACTGCCTGCATGATGGGCGATTGGCCTACCAGACTGGCCAGCGCAGCCGCGCCGGGGTCATCGCTGGCTTCCTGCTTGGGGGGCTTGCGTTTTTTTGGGCTGGATGTGGCCGCCGCCGCTGCCGCCGTGTGTGGGCCTGCCGCCTGCTGTGTGGGCGAGCCGGGCTGATCGGGTTCGGCCTCATCGCATTCTGGCTCGGGCTCAAGGGCTTGCTGCGCAGCGTGCGTGGCGGCTGCGGAGTGCTCAGCCGCGGCCGCGCCCAGCGAGGAGGGCTTGCCCGGCAGCCCCTGCACGGCCGAGGCCACTACGGTGCGCAGCTGCTTGAGCTCCACCGGCTTGGCCAGATAGTCGAAGGCGCCGGCGCGCAGCGCCTCCACGGCGTTTTCGGCCGAGCCGTAGGCGGTGACGACGATGCAGCGCTCGGGCCGGCCGGCCGCTTGCAGCTCCAGCAGGATTTCCATACCCAGCCCGTCGGGCAGGCGCATGTCGGTGAGCACCACGTCGAAGTGCCGCTGCAGCTTCTCGCGCGCCTGGGCGACGGTTTCGGCCGATTCGACTTGGTAGCCCTCGCGCATCAGCGTCAGCTCGTAGAGCAGGCGCAGATCGGGCTCGTCGTCGATGACCAGGATGGAGGCGTTCTTCTCGGGCATGGCCCGATTATGCGGCGTGTGCCTGTGGGCTCACACGTCGATGGCCTGGGCCGAGCCCACCTGCTTGCGCAGCTCGAACTTTTGGATCTTGCCGGTGCTGGTCTTGGGCAGCGGGCCGAAGACCACGGCCTTGGGCACTTTGAAGCCCGCCAGGTGCTTTTTGCAGTGGGCAACGATGTCCTCCACCGTGGTGCTGGCGCCTTCTTTGAGTTCGATGAAGGCGCAGGGCGTCTCGCCCCATTTCGGGTCGGGCTTGGCCACCACGGCGGCGGCCAGCACGGCCGGGTGGCGGTAGAGCGTGTCCTCGACTTCGATGGAGGAGATGTTCTCGCCGCCGGAGATGATGATGTCTTTGCTGCGGTCCTTGATTTTGATGTAGCCGTCCGGGTATTGCACGGCCAGGTCGCCGGAGTGGAACCACCCGCCCGCAAAGGCTTTTTGCGTGGCCTGCGGGTTTTTCAGATAGCCCTTCATGGCGATGTTGCCGCGGAACATGATCTCGCCCATGGTTTCGCCGTCCCAGGGCACGGGCTGCATGGTGTCGGGGTCGAGCACGCGCGCGTCCTGCTCCAGGTGGTAGCGCACGCCCTGGCGGGCGTTGAGCTGGGCGCGCTCGCCGATGTCCAGGGTTTGCCAGTCCTCGTGCTTGGCGCAGACGGTGGCCGGGCCATAGACCTCGGTCAGGCCATAGACGTGGGTGAGGTCAAAGCCCATTTCCTCCATGCCCTCGATCATCGAGGCCGGCGGCGCAGCGCCCGCGACCATGGCCTTGACGCCGCTGGGCAGGCCGGCCTTCATGGAGGCCGGGGCGTTGACCAGCATGCCGTGCACGATGGGCGCGCCGCAGTAGTGCGTCACGCCGTGCTCGCGCATGGCGTCGAAGATGGCGGCCGGATCGACGCGGCGCAGGCAGACGTTCACGCCCGCGCGCGCGGCCACGGCCCAGGGAAAGCACCAGCCATTGCAGTGGAACATGGGCAGCGTCCACAAATAGACCGGGTGCTTGGGCATGTCCCATTCCAGGATGGCCGATACCGCGTTGAGCGCCGCGCCGCGGTGGTGGTAGACCACGCCCTTGGGGTCGCCAGTGGTGCCGCTGGTGTAGTTCAGGGCGATGGCGTCCCACTCGTCTGTGGGGCGCTGCCAGTCGAATTCGGGGTCACCGCCGGCGATGAAGTCCTCATAGTCGATGGCGCCGTCCAGTTGTACGGGCGCGGGGCCGTAGAGCGCGTCCTGCACGCTGATGATGGTTTTGAGCTGCCCGCTCTTGCACAGCGGCAGGGCCTTGTGGATGAGCTGGGCGAACTCGGGATCGACGATCAGCGCCTTGGCCTCGCCGTGGTCGAGCATGAAGGCAATCGTTTCAGGATCGAGCCGGGTGTTGAGCGTGTTGAGCACGGCCCCGGCCATGGGCACGCCAAAGTGCGCCTCCACCATCGGCGGGGTGTTGGGCAGGATCACGGCCACGGTGTCGTTCTTGCCAATGCCCGCCTGCTGCAAGGCGCTGGCGAGCTGGCGGCAGCGCGCGTAGGTTTCGCGCCAGTTGCGGCGGATTTCGCCATGCACCACGGCCAGGCGGCCGGGGTAAACCTCGGCGCTGCGGCGGATGTAGTCCAGCGGGGTGATGGCAGTGAAGTTGGCTGCGTTGCGGTCCAGGTGTTGGTCGTAGGCGCTCATGGTGTACAGGTCTTTCTTGATGATGGAAGTGCTGGCGCAAGGCCCCTAGCGCATGCCGGCATGGCATTGGGGGCGCGCCACGCGGCGACACAGGGCTTGTACTGTGCCGCGCCGCGCTTGGCAATCGGCAGGAACACGGGGGTGGCCGCCGCTGCGGGAAAACCCCGGCAGGCGCTTGTATCTCAGGCCGCGGGCGGGCCGGGCAGCGCCGCAGCCAGTGCGCTGCGCACCGCCTCGGCCGACTCGGGCCGCACCAGCTGCGCTTGCACCTGCCCGTCGCGCAGCAGGAACAGCGCAGGCCAGAGTTTGACGCCAAACTCCCGCCCCAGCGGGCGGCCTTTGCCGTCCTCGATGCGGATGTGGCGCACCTGTGGGTGTTCGGCCAGCGCCGCCTCCACATGAGGGCGCGCGGCATTGCAGATGCTGCACCAGTTGGCGCCGAAATCCAGTAGCACGGCGCCGGGCAGTTGCTCGGCCTGGGCGCGGGTCATGGTCTCGGGTTGGTAATCGTGGCTCATGGGCTCTCCTGGTGGTTCGTGGCCTGTGGCGCAGGCGCGGCACAGGCAGTGATGGGGCTGGGCTTGATGGGCGCGGGCCAGCGCGGCCGGAGCGATGCGGGTGTGCAGGCACCAGCAATCGAAAGGCTGGGTGGCCACGGGCGCTGCGCCATGCTGGGGCGCCATGGCGCAGCCATTGGGCGCGCCGCACAGCGGGCAGCGGCTGGCGCAGCGGGCGGGCGGGGCGGGCAGCACGGGATGCGGGCTCAGACGGGCATGCCCCAGATGTAGCGCACCAAGTGGAAGAAGATCGGGGCGGCAAAGCAAATGGAATCGAGCCGATCGAGCATGCCGCCGTGGCCTTCGATCATGTGGCCCCAGTCCTTGACGCCGCAGTCGCGCTTGATGGCCGACATCACCAGCCCGCCAGCAAAGCCCAGCAGGGTGACCACCAGCGCCATCAGCAGCGCATGCAGCGGGCCGAAGGGCGTGATCCAGTGCAGGGCCGCGCCCAGCAGCGAGGCCAGCAGCACGCCGCCGACAAAGCCTTCCACGGTTTTGGACGGCGACAGCGCCGGGGCGATCTTGCGCCGGCCCAGCAGCTTGCCGCAGACGTATTGCAGGATGTCCGAACCCTGCACCACCAGCACCAGCCAGGCGATCAGCAGCAGGTTGCGCCCCTCGTAGCCGGGGATGCTGATGAGCAGCAGCGCAGGCACGGCGGAGATGCAGTAGATCGCGATCATCACCCCCCATTGCACGCTGGAGGCGCGCTCCAGAAAGCGCGTGGTGTCGCCGCCCAGCGCGGCAAAGATCGGCAGCAGCAAGAAGCCGTAGACCGGCAGGAAGATGGCCATCATGCCGTACCAGCCCGTGAGGATGAAGAAATACTGCAGCGGCAGGGCCACGTAGAAGGCCGCCAGCAGCGCAAAGTAGTCCGCGCGGCGCGTGGGCGTGAGCGTGATGAACTCGCGCAGCGCGTAGAACGAAATGCCCAGAAACAGCAGCACTACGGCCACGCGCCCCAGTGCAAAGGCCAGGCCCAGCACCAGGATCATGACCCACCAGGCCTTGATGCGGGCGTTGAGGTTGTCGATCACCGCATGGGGCTGCCAGCCCGCGCGCAGCTTGAGCGCAAAGCCCACGGCCGAGGCCAGCAGCATCAGGCCCAGCACCAGGGCGGAGAGCAAAAAAGTCTCGCGGCTCATGGCTGGCCCTCCTCTGGCGTGGGCGCCGGTGTCGGCATTGGGCCTTGTGCGGCCAGCGCCGGCCCAGGGCCGTGCGGCTCGTCGGCGCTTTCGCCGCTGGCCAGTTGCAGCAGGGCCTGGCGGGCGCGCAGCAGAAAGTCCTGTTTTTCCTCGCCGGCAATCAGCTGCAGCGGCGCGCCGAAATGCACTGTGCACAGCAGCGGCAGCGGGATCAGCGCGCCTTTGGGCATGACGCGGTTGAGATTGCCCAGCCAGACGGGCACGACCTCCACTTCCGGGTAGGCCTGGGCCAGGTGGTAGAGCCCGCTTTTGAAAGGCAGCAGCCCCTCGCCCATGTTGCGCGTGCCTTCGGGGAAAAGAATCAGCGAATCGCCCGCCTCCAGCGCAGCCTTGAGCGGTTGCAGCGCATCGGGCCGTGGCGCGGCGGCCGCTGCGTCGGCTTCGGTTTCGACAGGCGTGGCGTTGCCGTTGCCGTGGCGCTCGACCAGCACGCCCTGGAACACCCGGTTGATGATGTAGCGGCGCAGCCGCCCCTGCAGCCAGTAATCGGCCCCGGCCACGGGCCGGGTGCGCTTGCGCAGCAGCGGCGGCAGCGAGGCCCACAGCAGCACGAAGTCGCTGTGGCTGCTGTGGTTGGCGTAGTAAATGCGCTGCTGCGGCACGGGCGCGCAGCCCAGCCACAGGCTGCGCGCACCGGTCAAGGCTTTGGCCGCGCCGGTGATGGCGGCGGCGCTGAAGCGGGCCAGGATGCTCATGCGAAAACTCGCTCTCTCCACACAAGGTGGGCTCTGGGATTACAACTGTTGGGCGTTGAAGGTGTCGCAGGCGTTGGGGTCGCCCGTCTTCAGGCCGATGTGGAACCAGCGCTGGCGCTGCGCGCTGGTGCCGTGGGTAAAGCTCTCGGGCCGCACGACACGGCCGGCGCCGCGCTGCAGCGCATCGTCGCCAATGCGCGCAGCGGCGTTCATGGCTGCCTCAATGTCGCCCTTCTCCAGGATTTGGCGCTGGCGGTCGGCATGGTGGCCCCAGACGCCGGCATAGCAATCGGCCTGCAGTTCCAGGCGCACGCTCAACTGGTTGTACTCGGCCTGACTGATCTGGCCGCGCAAGCGCTCGAGCTTGTGCGTCGTGCCCTGCAGGCGTTGCAGGTGGTGGCCCACTTCGTGCGCAATCACGTAGGCCTGGGCAAACTCGCCCGGTGCGCCCAGGCGATGCTTGAGCTCGTCAAAGAAGCTCAAGTCCAGGTAGATGGTTTGGTCGGCCGGGCAATAAAACGGCCCTGTGGCCGACTGGCCCATGCCACAGCTGGTGGGCGTGGCGCCGCGAAACAGCACCATGCGCGGCTCCTGGTAATTGCGGTAGATGCTGTTCCACACATCCTCGGTATCGGCCAGCACGACCTTGGCAAACTGGCTGGAGCGGTCGTCTGGCCCTGGCGCGGGCGCCTGCTGCACTTGCGGGCTGGGCAGGCCCTGCATCAGGCCCAGGATCGTCAAGGGGTTGACGCCAAAAATCCAGCCGGCAATGACGGCGACGATGATCGAGCCAATGCCCAGATTGAGGCCGCCGCCGCGCCGCCCGCCTGCGCCGCGGCGGTCCTCCACGTTGCGCGATTGCCGATTGCCTTCCCAACGCATGGTGTGCACTCCCAAGTCCAGTCGAAAATATGGCGGGCAAGTGTAGCGTTGGCCGCCAAGCCTGCATCAGGGCAAATCCTTGCCCCCACCGGGGCGGGCGGCAAATCTGTGCTACATTGCGCCGCTATGGCATACACCACTTGGTTTGCATTTTTTGGCTTTGATTTCTCTGTCCAAGGCGGATGAGAGGCCCAGTCGCAAACCTGTGAAGCGCCCCAGCTCTAGAAAACCGCCGCAGCCCAGCAGCTCCGGCGGTTTTTTCGTGGCGTGGCGTCTTGCGCTTTTTCTCTTGCCGCTCTTTTTCTTGACCATCCGACCACTTACACGAGGGCTCCCATGAACGCTATCGCCACACAAGGCGCCGCAGCCTGGCCAGGCGCTGTTGAAAAAACCAGTCAGACAGACAATCAGCGCATTCGGGAAATCACTGTGTTGCCGCCGCCAGAGCATTTGATTCGCTTCTTCCCCATCCAGGGCAGCCAGGTGGAGCGCCAGGTGTTGCAGACGCGCCAGCGCATCCGCCACATCATGCACGGCCAGGACGACCGCCTGCTGGTGGTCATCGGCCCGTGCAGCATCCACGATCCGGAGGCGGCCCTTGAATACGCACGGCGCCTCAAGCCGCTGCGCGAGCAGCTGCACGATCGCCTGGAGATCGTCATGCGCGTGTATTTCGAGAAGCCGCGCACCACGGTGGGCTGGAAGGGCCTGATCAATGACCCCTACATGGATCAGAGCTACCGCATTGATGAAGGGCTGCGCATTGCGCGCCAGTTGCTCATTGACATCAATCGCATTGGCCTGCCCGCAGGCAGTGAATTCCTGGACGTGATCTCGCCGCAGTACATTGGCGATCTGATCGCCTGGGGCGCCATCGGCGCGCGTACCACCGAAAGTCAGGTGCACCGCGAGCTGGCCAGCGGTTTGTCCGCGCCCATTGGCTTCAAAAACGGCACCGATGGCAACATCCGCATTGCCACCGATGCCATCATGTCTGCCAGCCGCCCGCACCATTTCCTCTCGGTGCACAAGACCGGGCAAGTGGCCATCGTCACCACCGAGGGCAACGACGATTGCCACGTCATCCTGCGCGGTGGCAAGACGCCCAATTACCAGGCGAAAGACGTGCAGGCCGCCTGCGCCGATCTGGAGAAAGCCAATCTGCCGCCATCGCTGATGGTGGACTGCTCACACGCCAACAGCAGCAAGAAGCACGAGCTGCAAATGACGGTGGCCAGCGACATCGCCCAGCAGATTGCCAGCGGCTCGCGGGCCATTTTCGGCGTGATGATCGAGAGCCACCTGCAGCCCGGCGCGCAGAAATTCACCCCTGGCGTGGACGATCCGCAGCAACTGGAGTATGGCAAGAGCATCACCGATGCCTGCGTGGGCTGGGACGAATCCACGCAAATCCTGCAACGCCTGGCCGATGCGGTACAGCAACGTCGCAAGAGCTGAGCGCCTGTTCAAAATCCTTGATGGCCCGCGTAACAACCTCTAGAGAACCCACAGGCGCCGGCCGGACTTTCTTGGCCATGCAGGCACGTATGGTGCGGGCGAGGGCCTTTGGGCTTGAAAACAAGGCGATAATGGCAGGTTTGGAAATGCTGCAAAGCACAATAGGCTGGCGCTGAACGGGTCAGCCTGCTGGTGCCAGCGGCATGCCGCCATTGGGGATTGCCTGGGGGGGCATCGGCGCTTTTAGGGCGTGACGCGGCTGTATGCTCGCTCAGCCGGGCTTTTGATGGCCGGCCGTGCGCCCGTGGCCAAGGCCCTGGCCCTGGCCGCGCGGGGCCAGGGCGAGCTAAGAACCTGTTCAAAACCTCTGCACGGCGGGCAATGAATCGGATTGGGGCGCGCTGCTTGCGTTGCAAAGCCTCGCCATCGCTTCGGCTATGGCTGTGCGGTATGCGCAATGCGGCGCCTTGCAGCCCATCCCAAACCACTTCTTGCCCACTTGCGCCGAGATTTTGAACAGGTGCTTCAAGAGACCTTGACGCGCCACGGCGAAAGGCGCGCAGACCGCTGTGGCGCAAAGAATTTTCCGGTGTGCCCAAGGCCAGCTTTCGATCAATAGTTCAATGAAATGACAAGTCCAAATCCTTCAAGCCATGAGATGCAAGAGGACATCCGCTCCAAGCTGTTGTACCTCAAGCAGTGGCCTGATTTCTCCAAGGAATACGATTTGGTTCGCGTAGGCGACATCGCGCGCATTTGCGCGTTGCTGGCGCGCAAGCCGACTGTGGGATTTTTGGTGCATCGCTCGGTGGACATGCCCAGCCATAAGGTGGAAAAGGTTCTGCGCCAGCTGCAGGAGTCCGGTTGTGTGGATGTATTCCAGACTGGGCGCGATGCATTGAAGGCGCAGATTCAAACCGTGGGCGAGATTCTCTCCGACGCTGGCGATGTGACCACAGAGGCTGCGGCGATGCAGGAAGAAGCCGCGCCGCCGGCTGCGCCAACACCGGCGGGCTCTTTTCTCAAGCGGCTCTGGAAAAAACTTTTGTCTTGATGCCCATGGCCCCTCGACCGATGAACGATGGCGGGGCGAACATGGCGCAATGCGCGCTTTGGATGAAAAACTATGGATTGGAATATTGCGGTATTGGGTTCAGTGGGCTCGGGCAAGACGACGGCCATTCGCGCCATCAGCGACATCGAAGTGGTGGACACCGATGTCAAACCCACCGATGAGGACACACTGGCCCTGAAGGACACGACCACCGTGGCCATGGACATGGGCGTCATGGAGCTGGGCAGCGGCGACCGCCTGCGCCTGTATGGCGCGCCGGGCCAGGATCGCTTCGACTTCATGTGGGAAATCCTGCTGGAGCAGGCCAAGGGCGCAGTGCTGTTCGTGGACCACACACGGGCCGAGCGTTTTGACGACCTGGCCACTTACATGGAGGCCATTCGCGCGCAAAAGCCCCATGGCGATGCGCCGCTGATCATCGCCGTGACCCATGCCGAGGCCGATGAGCGCCGCAATCTGGACGAATACCGGCGCTTTTTCAGCCAGCGCAACAGCTGCACATGCAGCATTTGCCAGCCCCCCGTGATGTGGTGCGATGCGCGAGAGCAGCGCGACGTGGCCTTGCTGATGGTGGTGATGGCGGCGCTGTTGGAGTCGTTCCACACCTATCCCGAATCCGTTCTGCACGAGCGCATGAGCACCTTGCAAGTGAGGGCATAAGGCCATGGCCGCCACGGTATTGATGCAATTGACGGGCCTGGATGCCTGGTACGGTGACAAGCAGGTGCTGCACGGCATCGACCTCACCCTGCCGGTGCGCGGCTGCACAGCCTTGCTGGGCCCATCGGGCACGGGCAAATCCACCTTGATGCGCTGCATCGACGCCTTCAGCCAAACCCAAGAGCGTCAGCTGCAGGAAGGCAGCTGGCGCGCCGCTTATCAGCAAGGCAGTGTGGCGCATGCCCCTTTGATGCGCATGCGCGTGCAGCAAAAAGCCCAGCGCCCCACGGGCATGACGGGGTTGCAGTTCTTCGTCGATGGCCAGGCCCAGAGCGCGGCCAGCGTCATGCAATCGCTGCGCGAGCTGTTCGCGCAGTTGCAAGAAGGCGAGCTGCTGACACGCTTGTTTGCCAGCGTGGCCGATCTCAGTGACGTGGAATGGGTGCTGTTTTGCATTCTGCGCGCTGCTCAGCGCGCCCCAGATTTGCTCATGCTCGATGAGCCCACCGCAGGCCTGTCCGATGCCGATGCCGCGCGTGTCGTGGCGCTCATCGAGCGTTTGGCGCAAACGCGCGCCATCGTCATCATCACCCACCACGTGCAGCAGGCCCGGGCGCTGGCGCAGCACGTACTGCTGCTGGGCAATGGCCGAGTCGTGGAAGCGGGGCCGGCTGGGCAGTTCTTTGCGGCGCCGCGCACGGCGGCAGGGCAGCACTACCTGGCCAATGGCACGCTGCCCGAGCGCAGTGAAAGCGGCGATGGCGAGTCCGCGCTGACAGCCAGCCTGGTTGAAGAAACCATCGAGACCCTCAGCGCAGGGCGCGTGCCGCGCAATGGCAAGATCAATCCTTTGCTGCCGGCCAGATTCCGCTGGGTGGTGCCTGACCGGCTCGCTGGCGTGTCCATCCCCGGCCTGCTGCGCGAGGCGCGCCAGGATCTGGCCGGTCTGCAAGGCGCAGGCATCGACACCTTGTTGAATCTGACGGAAACCCCCTTTGATCGGGAGCTGGCTGCGGAATTTGGCATCGACTGCTTGTTCATGCCCATCCCGGACATGACCCCGCCGACCTTGGCGCAGGCCGTGGATTTGTGTGCGCTGCTGGACAAGCAAATGGCCCAGGGCCGCTGCGTGGCCGTGCATTGCAAGGCCGGGCAGGGGCGCACCGGCACGGTGCTGGCGCTGTATTTGATGTGGCGCGCCAAAGGCCAATGGAGCGGCGAGGACTCAATCAAGGCCATGCGCCGCATTGATCCGGGCTGGATCCAGTCGGCCTCGCAGGAGGTGTTTTTGTCGGCCTTCGAGCAGTTCATTCGCAGAAACGTGACGTTTACATAAAAACGCTGCGCGCCAAACAGATTTTCCTTACAATCGCGGCTTCGTTCGAGCTGCGTTACTGATGTAACAATATTTATTCTTACTTGATCGTGAAAGGTCCCTACGATGTCCCTGGATTCCAGCCTTGAGAAAGCCGTCACCTCCATCCCCGATTGCGTCGCCGCAGGCTATGTGGATCTGGACTCCGGCATGCTGTTGGCGATCAAGACCGTTGATTCCCACGCCCAGGAAGTGATTGACCTGCTCGCCGCCGCCACGGCCGACCTGTTTCAAGGGCCCAACGTGCAGGCCATCGAGAAAATCTTCCGCCGTGTGCGCGGCGTGCAGGAAGATGGTCGCCACTACTTCCAGGAAATCATCGTCAATAGCGACAACCTGCTGCACGTCTTCCTGCGCGGCAAGAACCAATCGCAAGTGGCCACCTTCGTGTGCCGCAAGGGCGCCAACCTGGGCATGGTGTTGACCAAGGCCCGCATGGCCATGCCCTTGATCGAGTCTTCGCTGTAAGCAAATCCTTTTAAGGCGCGCGCTGCATGCGGCGCGCGCTGGTTTCAGCGCGCTGTTGGCCAGAGCCTGCTGAGACCATGAGATCCGATGGCGCTGGCCGTTTGCGCTTATTTCGTTTTTCTCACCATGCTGTCACCAGTAATGCAATCGCAGGCGCGAAGCATCTTGCGCGAGCTTCGTGCAGGTTCGGCGCAAATCGAACTGACGGCGTGGGTGTCATTCGACGGCTTCGTGCTGGCCGCCGCAACCGAGGCCAACGTCAATGCCGACCGCATTGGCGCCATGTGCGCCTCGCTGCTGGCCTTGTCGCGGCGCGCCACCAAGGAAATCGACGTGGGCGACCTCAAGCAGATCATTCTGGGCGGCAGTAGCGGCATCATGCTGCTGATCGAGGCTGGCACGGGCCGCGCGCTGACGCTCTCGGCCGAGAGCAGCGCCAACCTGGGGCGCATCCTGCTCGATGCCCGCAAGGCCGCCATGCGCTTGGCAGAGCTGGGCAGTTGAGGGCTTTTTTTGCCTCTTGAGTTGCACACGGCCCGCATCTGCGGGCCGTCGTGCTTGATGCATTCGGAGCGGGGCCAGCGGCCCGGCGCCATCAATCCTGCGCTGCAGGCGGCCGGTAGCGCATCAGGCCCTCTTGGGCCACGGAGGCCACCAACTGGCCTTGCTGGTTGTACAGCGCGCCACGCGCAAAGCCGCGTGCGCCGCTGGCCGAAGGCGAGTCCATGTCGTAGAGCAGCCATTCGTCGCAGCGAAATGGGCGGTGAAACCACATGGCGTGATCCAGGCTCACGGTCTTGAGCCCGGGCATGCCAAAGTGCAGGCCATGCGGGCGCAGGGCCACGCCCAATAGGCTGAAATCCGAGATGTAGGCCAGCAGCGCCTGGTGGATCAGCGGATCGTCTGGCACGGGCGCACAGGTGCGCAGCCAGACTTGGTTGGTGGGCGGCAGCGGGCCATGCGCCTTGGTCGTGCGTGGGTCGACAAAGCGAATCTCGAACGGCCGCTGCAGCACACTGACTGGCGGATGATGCGGGCGCGTGTCTTGCGGCGCAGGCGCAGCCGGCATCGGGCTTTGGTGGTCGGCGCCGGGCTCTTCGCGCTGAAACGAGGCCGACATGTGGAAGATGGCGCGCCCGTGCTGCACGCCCACCACCCGGCGTGAGGTAAAGCCCTGGCCATCGCGCACCGGATCGACCTCGTAGACGATCGGGGCCTGCTTGTCACCGGGCAGCAGGAAATAGCCGTGCAGCGAATGCAGCCGGTGCGCCTGCACCGTGCGCGCCGCCGCCATCAGTGCCTGGCCCAGCACTTGGCCGCCGAACACCGCCGGGGCGCCAATGTCATTGCTCAGGCCGCGAAACAAACGCTTCTCCAACTGTTCAAGCTGCAATTGCGCAATCAGTTGCGTCAGCGCCTGGCGCCGCTGCGCATCGTTGGGAGGTGTGGTGTCAATGTCGGAAGCCATGGGGGGAATTCTGAAAGGGCGCACCAGCGCACCCGGCAGGCGCATTATCCAGAAAGCCCGTCGTGCAGAGCCGGCGACAATGTCGCCCATGTCGACTGAAACGCCCGCACAGTGCCACACCCTGCTGCAACGGCCCGGCTGCGCCCCGCTGCAGCGGCTGGATTGGGCTCAGCCCTGGCTTGCCCCTTTCGCCCAACCCTATGGCGCGCCACTGGCCCAGGCCGTGCTCGTGCAAGGCCAGCCTGTGCACCAGGCGCTCAATCAAGTGGCACACCCCGAACCCGTGACCACGGCATCGGGCCCAAGCATGGGCCGTGCGCCCGGCCGCAAGGGTGTGCCGCGCTTCGTCGCGCAGCAGCAATTGCCAGCGGGCGTCAGCTACGAAGCCTTCATCCACGACCAATGGGCCGTGCCCACGCGCGACCATGTGCACGATTTCTTCAACGGCCTGATCTGGTTGCACTTCCCGCGCAGCAAGGCGCGCCTGAACGCTATTCAGGCCGAGCAAATCCGCCAGCTTGGCATCCAAGGCCGGCGCGGCCCGGTGCGCGATGCCTGTACTTTGTTCGACGAAAACGGCGCGCTGCTGCTGGCGCCCCAGCCCCTGTGGCAAGCCCTGCTGGCGCGCGACTGGCTGGCCCTGTTCTGGACCTTGCGCCCGCTGTGGCGGCAGGCCTTTCTCGTGCTCTTTGGCCATGCACTGTTGGAGCAATTGTGTGCGCCACGCAAACCCCTGTGCGCCCACGTGCTCACACTGCCGCTGGCCAGCAACCCGGCCCTGGCCGTTGCATGGCAGGCCGCGCTGGGCCCGGCAATGGCGCCCACCGCGGCCCCCGAGCCTGCAGCATGCGCGCTGCCGCAATGCCCGGCCCCCCTGCTGGCGGCCTGGGATCAGGCCCTGAGCCAGGCCCTGCAGCCTGACCGCCTGGCACACAAGCCGCTGACACCACTGCCCGTGCTGGGCTTGCCCGGCTGGTGGCCCGCCAACGCCCAGCGCGCCTTTTACGAAGACCAGCAGGTTTTTCGCCCGCCCAGGCGGTGATGCCGCGCCCACTTGAAAGCTGCGGGCGGGCCACCATCTGCCAGTGTTCGCATGGCGCGCAGGCGTCGTGGCCATTTTGACCAAGGAGGTTCCCCACCATGCAACGCATTGTTCTTTTTGTTGCCACCAACCTGGCCGTCGTGCTGGTGCTGGGGCTGGTGACCAGTCTGCTCGGGCTGGACCGCGGCAGCCAGGCTGGCCTGTTGGTCATGGCCCTGGTCATGGGCTTTGGCGGTTCGCTGATTTCCTTGTTGCTGTCCAAGACCATGGCCATCCGCGGCATGGGCGTGCGCCTGATCAATGAACCCAGCAACCGCGATGAGGCCTGGATCGTCGAGACCGTGCGCCGCTTTGCCGACAAGGCCGGCATCCAGATGCCGGACGTGGGCATTTACGACGGGCCGGCCAATGCCTTTGCCACGGGCGCGCGCCGCGATGCGGCGCTGGTGGCCGTCTCCACCGGGCTGCTGCAGAGCATGACGCACGAGGAGGTCGAGGCCGTCATTGGCCACGAGGTGGCCCACGTGGCCAATGGCGACATGGTGACGATGGCGCTGATCCAGGGCGTGATGAACACCTTCGTGATCTACATCTCGCGCGTGGTGGGCGCGCTGGTCGATGCCTTTTTGCAGCGCGGCAATGAGCGCAATGGCCAGGCGGGCATGGGGCCGGGCTACTACCTGACGGTGTTCGTCATGGATGCGCTGCTGGGCGTGTTGGCGGCGATCATCGTGGCCTGGTTCAGCCGCCGGCGCGAGTTCCGCGCCGATGCGGGCGCGGCGCAGATGATGGGCCAGCCGCTGTCGATGCAGCGCGCGCTGGCGCGGCTGGGCAATATCAACACGCAGGATTTGCCCAAGGGGTTGGCGTCGATGGGCATCTCTGGCGCCATGGGCAAGCTGTTCAGCTCGCACCCGCCGCTGGAGGAGCGCATCATGGCGCTGCAAAAACTGCAGTGATGCTTCAGTGATGCCTCATGGGGCTGCCGGGCCGCTCGGCGCTGGCAGCCCCGGCCAAGGCCCGTTGCCCCTGCCATGTGCGTTGGGCCAGCGGGCCTTGTGCCGTTTGGCGCTGGGCCCGCTGGCCTTCCTTTAGGATGCGCGCTGCGCCGCCCCTGCGGCGCGCATTGATTGCGCCACACCATGCTGACCTATCCAAACATCGACCCTGTTGCGTTTTCCATCGGGCCCCTGTCCGTACATTGGTACGGGCTGACCTATCTGGTGGGCTTTGTGCTGTTTGTCGTGCTGGGCCGCTTGCGGCTGCGGCACCCGCCGTATGCGCAGCTGGTGCAGCAAGGCCAGTGGCAGGTGCGCGATGTGGAGGATTTGCTCTTCATTGGCGTGCTGTGCATCATCGTCGGCGGGCGTCTGGGTTACGTGCTGTTTTACAAGCCCGGTTATTACCTGGCCCACCCGCTGGAGATCCCGCTGATCAACAAGGGCGGCATGGCCTTTCACGGCGCGCTGCTGGGCTCCATCGTGGCCATGGTGTGGTTTGCCGTGACGCGCCGGCGGCCGTTTTGGCAGGTGGCCGATTTCGTCGCGCCCTGCGTGCCGCTGGGCTTTGCCGCCGGGCGCATCGGCAATTTCATCAATGGCGAGCTCTGGGGCCGGCTGGCCTCGCCCGAGCTGCCCTGGGGCATGGTGTTCCCGCACAGCGGCAGCATGCAGCCGCGCCATCCCTCGCAGCTGTATCAATTCCTGCTCGAAGGGGTGCTGCTGTTCGTGATTCTGTGGCTGTTTGCCCGCAGGGAGCACGCCCAGGGCCGGGTGGCGGCGCTGTTTCTGATGGGTTATGGCAGCCTGCGCTTCGTGGCCGAGTTCTTTCGCGAGCCCGACGCCTTCCTGGGCTTGCTGCCGCTGGGCATGAGCATGGGCCAATGGCTGTGCGTGCCGATGATTGCCGCTGGCGCGGGCGTGTGGATCTGGGCCGGGCGGCGCGCGCAGGCTCACTGATGACGCGCTCTGCCCCCGGCCCGCTTTACGCCGTCTTTACCCGCAGGACAAACGCCGCGCGGCAAGCGGGGCGATAGTGCCCGGCTGCGCCACTGCCCACTGAATGGAAGAGCACCTGCCATGAGCACCCCTGTTTTGATGATCGAAGACGATGCGCGCCTGGCGGCCATGGTGTCGGAGTACCTGGCGCAATCGGGCTACTGCGTCGAGCACGCGCCCGATGCGCACACGGGCCTGGCAGCCCTGCAAGGGCGCGGCGCGGGGCCAGCGCCCGAGCTGGTGGTGCTGGATTTGATGCTGCCGGACATGGACGGGCTGGAGGTCTGCCGCAGGCTGCGCGCCTTGCCTGGCGCAGCTGCGCAGCTGCCGGTGCTGATGCTCACGGCCAAGGGCGACCCGATGGACCGCGTCATCGGCCTGGAGATCGGCGCTGACGACTACCTGCCCAAGCCCTTCGAGCCGCGCGAGCTGCTGGCGCGCATCCGCGCCTTGCTGCGCCGCCGCCAGGCCGGCGCCGTGCCGCAGGCCGTGCCTGAAACCATGCGCTTTGGCTCGCTGGAGATCGACCGCAGCGCGCGCGCGGTAACGATTGCCGCGCAACCCGTGGAGCTGACCTCCTACCAGTTCGACCTGCTGGTGACGCTGGCCGAGCGCGCCGGGCGCGTGCTCACGCGCGAGCAAATCATGGAGGCCGTGCGCGGGCGCGAGCTCGAAGCCTTTGACCGCTCCATCGACGTGCACATCGGCCGCATCCGCGCCGCCATCGAGAGCGATTTGAAGAACCCGCGCCGCATCCTCACCGTGCGCGGCGTGGGCTACGTGTTCGCCAAGCAGCAAGACTGAAGGCTGCGGCGGCCAAGCCCTGTTGTCCAGCACTGGTTTTTTGCACTGCCCCATGGCGCTTCGCAACCCCTTCTCCCAGCGCATGTATTTGCGCATCTGGTTGGCCGTGGTCGGCTGCGTGGCCGTGCTCATGCTGGCCGTGGCCTGGGGTTGGCGCGTGGCCGAGGAGCGCCGCGAACAGGCGCGCGTGATCGTGCCGCGCGAGGTGGTCATCAGCCGCGTGGACCGCAGCGAGCCGCCCATCCGTGGCGTCTCGGTGCTCATTCCCAGCGACGAGCCGGGCTTCAAAATCGGCATCACCACCGAGCAGGGGCGCGAATACATCGCCAGCTTCGCGCCGCGCAGCGACCGCCCGCCGCGCCCGCCACAAAACGGCTGGGCCTTCTGGACCCTGCCACCCTTTGGCTACCTGTGGTTGCTGGGCCTGGTGGGCCTGTCAGTGATCATCGGCGTGTTCCCCATCATCCGCCACCTGATGAAGCGCCTGGAGACGCTGCGCCTGGGGGTGCAGAAATTCGGCGAGGGCGATCTCAGCGTGCGCATCCCCGTCGATGGCCAGGACGAGGTGGCCGAGCTGGCCGGCCAGTTCAACGCCGCCGCCGCGCGCATCCAGACCCTGGTGCGCTCGCACAAGGCGCTGCTGGCCAATGCCTCGCACGAGCTGCGCTCGCCGCTGGCGCGCATCCGCATGGGGCTGGAGCTGGCCGAGCACGGCCCGCCCGCAGGCGCAGCGCGCCAGGAAATCCAGCGCAACATCGCTGAGCTGGATCAGCTCATCGACGAAATCCTGCTGGCCAGCCGCCTGGACCTGGCCGAAGACTCGGCGCTGGCGCTCGAAGCCGTGGATCTCATCGGCCTGGCCGCCGAGGAAAGCGCCCGCATCGGCGCGGAGATGGACATCGACACCGGCGGCGCCGCGCCGGCCATGGACATCCTGGGCGATGCCAAGCTGCTGCGCCGCGCGTTGCGCAACCTGCTGGAAAACGCGCGCCGCTACAGCCAGGGGCCGATCGAGCTGGTGCTGCAGGACCAGGGCGCGCACATCGCCATCCACGTGCACGACAGAGGCCCGGGCGTGCCCGAGGCGCTGCGCGAGCGCATCTTCGAGCCCTTCTACCGCGCACCCGGCGCCAGCGAACGCAGCGGCGGCGTGGGCCTGGGCCTGGCGCTGGTCAAGACCATTGCGCAGCGCCACGGCGGCAGCGTGCGCTGCGCACCGCGCCCAGGCGGCGGCAGCAGCTTCACGCTGACCCTGCCGCGCATGGCCCAACCCTTTGCCCAGCCTCCGGCCGCAGGCATGGCCGGTGCCTGAACCCTGGGCGATTTGCTCGGGTTCAGGCCACGGCCGCAGCCCGCGTGAAGATAATGCGCGCTTCGTTTTTGGCGCAGGGTGCACAGGCAATCGCCCCCTTGCGCGGCCCGCCTTCAGGAGTCTTCATCCATGTCTCAGCCCAACGCCTCGGCCCAGCAAGTGCGGCCGTGGCTGATCGCCCTGCAGAACACCATCGTCGATGCCTTGCAGCACATCGAAGACCAGGCCGGCAGCGGCGTGCAGTTCGTGTGCGAGCCCTGGCAAAAATCGGCCGATGAGCCGCTGCAAGGCGATGGCATCACCTGCATCATCGAAGGCGGCCAGGTGTTCGAGCGCGCCGGCTGCGGCTTCTCGCACGTGCGCGGCGCGGCGCTGCCGCCGTCGGCCACGCAAAAGCGCCCCGAGCTGGCCGGCGCGCCTTTCGAGGCGCTGGGCGTATCGCTGGTGTTCCACCCGCGCAACCCCTACGTGCCCACGGTGCACATGAATGTGCGCATGCTCTCGGCCCAGCCCGCGCAGGGCCAGGCGCTGAGCTGGTTTGGCGGCGGCATGGACTTGACGCCCTACTACGCCTATGAGGAGGACGCGCGGCACTTCCACCGCGTCTGCCAGGCCAGCCTGGCGCCCTTTGGCGCTGACAAATACCCGCGCTTCAAAGCCTGGTGCGACGATTATTTTTACCTCAAGCACCGCAGCGAGCAGCGCGGCATTGGCGGCATCTTCTACGACGATTTGTCCGAGCTGGGCTTTGACGGGGGCTTTGCGCTGATGCAGTCCGTGGGCGAGCACTTTCTGCAGGCCTACCTGCCCATCGTCGAGCGGCGCATGCACCAGCCCTGGGGCGAGCGCGAGCGCGCCTTCCAGCTCTACCGCCGCGGGCGCTATGTGGAGTTCAACCTGGTCTTCGACCGTGGCACGCACTTTGGCCTGCAATCGGGCGGGCGCACCGAATCCATTTTGCTGTCCATGCCGCCGCTGGCCAGCTGGGCCTATCAGCCGCGCTTTGAGCCCGGCTCGCCCGAGGCCGAGCTGACGCAGAAATTCCTCGTGCGCCGCGATTGGCTGGAGCAGGGCTGAGCGCCCGCTCGAGACGGACGCGGCAAAGGGCTGCGGTACACTCGCGCGCCGGGCCACCCAAGCCCCTGCCCGCATCGACTCGCACACCGCACACCGCATGAAAATCCTCAGTGAGACCACCGCCAAACGCCACCTGAGCAAGCTGCAGGCCGCCATCGTTGACGGCCTGGAAGACATCAAGGCGCAGGACATTCAGGTGTTCGACACGGCGCACCTCTCGCCCCTGTTCGAGCGCGTCATCGTCGCCACCGCCACCTCCTCGCGCCAGACCAAGGCGCTGGCGGCCAGCGTGCGCGACAAAGTGCGCGAAGCCGGCTTTGACAAGCCGCGCGTCGAGGGCGAGGACAACGGCGAATGGGTCATCGTCGATTGCGGCAGCATCGTCGCGCACATCATGCAGCCGGCCATCCGGCAGTACTACCGCCTGGAAGAAATCTGGGGCGACAAGCCCGTCAAAAAGGCCAAGCCCAAGGCCCCGGCTACCGCCGTTGCTGAGGCAGACGCGGGCGATGCCCAGGCCCCGGCCAAGCGCCAGCCGGCTGCCAAGAAAGCAGCTGTGAAAAAAACGGCAGCCAAAACTGCCGCAAAAACCACTGCAAAAACCGCAGTGAAAACCAGCGCCAAGACGGCCGCCAAACCTCCCGTCGCCAAGGCCCCAGCCAAGACGGTCGCCAAGGCCCCGGTGAAAAAGCTCACCGTCAAGACCAGCAAGGCCGCCGCGAAGAAAAGCCCCGCCGCTGCGGCGAAAAAATCGGCTGCTGGTAAGCCCTGAGTTTTTTTGGGCCTGGGCAGCGGCGCACCAGCCCTCCTACAATCTGGCGCCATGAACTCTGTACCTGCCTTCGCCGCGCTGCGTGCCGCCAGCGCGCCTGCCACTGCGGCAACCAATCCATTTGCACAGGCCAGCCTGCCCGTGCCGGCCAGCACCGAAGAGCGTCTGGCGCTGGCGCAGCGCTGGCTGCTCGAGCCCTACGGCCTGCAGGAGCGCCATCTGCATGAAGCACTGGCGCACATCCGCCAGCGCCAGGTGGACGATGCCGACCTGTACTTTCAGTACACCCGCCACGAGGGCTGGAGCCTGGAGGAAGGCATCGTCAAGACCGGCTCCTTCAGCATCGACCAGGGCGTGGGCGTTCGCGCCGTGGCCGGCGAGAAAACCGCCTTTGCCTACTCCGACGACCTTTCCCCCGCAGCGTTGATGGACGCGGCCGCCACGGTGCGCGCCATCGGCACCGGCCGTGCCAGCGGCGCGCGCGCGCGCGTGGGCGCGCGCCGCATCGCGCCCAGCCGCGCGCTGTATCCGGCGCTGGATCCGATCGGCACGCTGGGCAGCGAGCAAAAGGTGGCGCTGCTGGGCCAGGTCGAGCAATTGGCGCGCGCGCGCGATCCGCGCATCGTGCAAGTCATGGCCGGGCTGGCCAGCGAGTGGGACGTGGTGCTCATCGCCCGCGCCGATGGCACGCTGGCAGCCGACGTGCGGCCATTGGTGCGGCTGTCGGTCAGCGTCATCGCTCAACAAGGCCAGCGCCGCGAAGTTGGCACGGCCGGCGGCGGCGGGCGATTTGGTCTGGCCTATTTCGACACCGAATTGGTGCAGGAATATGTGGACAAGGCCGTCGATGCCGCGCTGACCAACCTGCAGGCCCGCCCCGCGCCCGCCGGCGAGATGACCGTGGTGCTCGGCCCGGGCTGGCCCGGCGTGCTGCTGCACGAGGCCGTGGGCCACGGGCTGGAGGGCGACTTCAACCGCAAGGGCTCCAGCGCCTTCAGCGGCCGCATCGGCCAGCGCGTGGCGGCCAAGGGTGTGACCGTGCTCGACGACGGCACCATCGCCCAGCGCCGCGGCTCGCTCAACATCGACGACGAAGGCCATGCCACGCAGCGCAACGTGCTGATTGAGGACGGCATCCTGGTGGGCTACCTGCAGGACGCCATGAACGCACGCCTGATGAAGACCGCGCCCACCGGCAACGGCCGGCGCGAAAGCTACGCCCACATCCCCATGCCGCGCATGACCAACACCTACATGCTCGGCGGCCCCTACGACAGCGCCGAAGTCATCGCCAGCATCGAGCGCGGCCTGTACGCCACCAACTTCGGCGGCGGCCAGGTGGACATCACCTCGGGTAAGTTCGTCTTCAGCGCCAGCCAGGCCTGGTGGGTCGAAAAAGGCAAGCTGCTCTACCCCGTCAAGGGCGCCACCATCGTGGGCAATGGCCCCGAAGCCCTCAAGCGCGTGAGCATGATCGGCAACGACGTGTGCCTGGACAGCGGCGTGGGCGTGTGCGGCAAGGAAGGCCAGAGCGTGCCCGTGGGCGTGGGCCAGCCCACCTTCCGCATCGAAGGCCTGACCGTCGGCGGCACGGTGTGATCATCGCAGTGCCTGTTCAAAACCTTGGTGCGTGTGGGCAGGCAGCGTTTGGGGCCAGGCTCTGAAGCGCGCCCAGCCAGCCGAACTCCCCCATGCCAAGCCACAGCCCCCTGCCGCGCCTGTCCATGCTCGACCTGGTCACCGTGCGCCAGGGCCAGAGCATTGCCGCGGCCATCGACACCGCCGTGCGCACGGCCCAGCACGCCGAACGGCTGGGCTTTGTGCGCTACTGGATGGCCGAGCACCACAACATGCCCGGCATTGCCAGCTCGGCCACGGCGGTGCTGATCGGCCACGTCGCCGGCCAGACCGCGCGCATCCGCGTTGGCGCCGGCGGCATCATGCTGCCCAACCACGCGCCGCTGGTGGTGGCCGAGGCCTTTGGCACGCTGCAGGCCATCTACCCCGGGCGCATCGACCTGGGCCTGGGCCGCGCGCCCGGCACCGACCAGGCTACCATGCGCGCCCTGCGCCGCGGCCGCGTGGAAAGCGAGGACGACTTCCCGCGTGAAGTGCAGCAACTGCAGCAGCTGCTCGGCGACCCCCGCCCCGGCCAGGCGCTGGTGGCCACACCTGGCGCCGGCAGCCACGTGCCCATCTGGCTGCTGGGCTCCAGCCTGTTCTCGGCCCAACTGGCCGGGCAGCTGGGCCTGCCCTATGCCTTTGCCTCGCACTTCGCGCCGCGCCTGCTGCACCAGGCGCTGCAGTTGTACCGCAGCAGCTTCCGCCCGTCGCTGGCGCTGCAACGTCCCTACGCCATGATTGGCGTGCCAGTGGTGGCCGCCGCCAGCGATGCCCAGGCCGAATACCTGGCCAGCAGCACCTACCAGCGCATCCTGGGCATTCTCACCAACCAGCGCGGCTTGATGCAGCCGCCCGTGGCGGGCTTCATGGCTCAGCTCGACGAGCGCGCCCGCCAGGCCATCCGCGACTTTCTGGCCATCGGCCTGATCGGCGGCCCGCAGACCGTGCAGCAAGGCCTGCAAGCCCTGGCCGATGCTACGCAAGCCGATGAATTCATGCTGGTGACCGACACCTTCGAGCTGGACGCGCGCCTGCAATCGCTGGACATCACCGCCGCCGCCTGGGCCGCCCCTTGATGTGCGCTCTGTGCACATCGAGGTAATTTGTTTGCTGTTTCATGGCGTAGCTTCACAAAATCGCCAGCATCCATTGGCCGCCATCAGAGCAGGCCAGCTGTGGCTTGGGATTTTTCTTCGGAGACGCGTCCATGGGTGCCAGCACCGTCAAACTCAAATGCCTGTCGCACACCCCGCTGCGGGGCTTGAATGACCCTTCGCCCGATATCGTGGCAGAGGTCAATCGGGTCATTGCTTGCGCCCGGGCCGACGTGCAGCGGTTCGACCCAGAGCTGATCGTCGTGTTTGCGCCCGATCATTACAACGGCCTGTTTTATGACTTGATGCCGCCTTTCGTCATCGCCACCCACGCCGTTTCCGTGCAAGACTACGACACCCTGCCTGGCCCGCTGGCCATTCCTGCCGATTTGGCGCTGGATTTGGTGCGGCATGTGATGGACAGCGACATCGACGTTGCGCTGTCACACCGTTTGCAAGTCGATCACGGTTGCACGCAGATTCTGGAAGAAATGACGGGCAGCCTGACACGCTATCCAGTCATTCCCGTCATCATCAACTCGGTTGCGCCACCGTTTACGCCCTATCGCCGTGTGCGCCTGCTCGGCGAGGCCGTGGGACGATTCATTGCCTTGCTGGACAAGCGGGTGCTGATTCTTGGCTCGGGGGGGCTTTCTCACGAGCCGCCCGTGCCGTTGCTCTCCGGGGCCAGCCAGGAGGTCAGTGAATTTCTGATTGCCGGCCGCAATCCCACGCCAGAGGCGCGGGCTGCCAGGCAGGCGCGCACTGTGGCTGCCGGCAAGATTTTTGGCACGCCCGACTGCCCCCTGACACCGCTGAATGCCCAGTGGGACCAGGCCTTCGTGGACATGCTGATTCACGGCCGCTTGCAAGAAGCCGACCACTTCGAGATTGACGCCATTTCCCGCACGGCCGGCCGCTCCACCCACGAGATCCGCACCTGGGTGGCCGCTTTTGCTGCCATGGCCGCTCAAGGCGCCTACACAGGCCGCTGTGATTACTACCGCCCCATCAACGAATGGATCGCCGGCTACGGTGTGGTCAGCGCCGAGCCGGCCAGCGCCTGACTTGCCGTATCCGCCCTGCACAGCCTTGCCCCTCTGGGCAGGCCGCGTGCGATCAAGCCCCGATGAAGTAAGGAGAGATGCCGTGGGAGCTGCCTACACCGAAGCCAATACCAGCCGTTTTGCCCGCATCAAGGAGCAGTCGCTGGATCTGCAAGTGCACTACAACGACACTGGCAGCGGCGCAGAAACCGTCGTCATGCTGCATGGCTCTGGCCCCGGCGCCAGTGGCTGGGCCAATTTCAATCGCAATGTGCAGCCTCTGGCGGATGCGGGCTACCGCGTCATCTTGCTGGACTTCCCGGGCTGGAGCACAAGCGATCCCATCGTCTGCACTGGCTCCCGCTCTGATTTGAACGCCTCGGCGCTCAAGGGCTTGCTGGACGTGCTCCAGCTGGAGAAGGTGCATGTCATCGGCAACTCCATGGGTGCGCACAGTGCGGTGGCATTTGCACTGTCCAATCCCTCGCGGGTGGGCAAGCTGGTATTAATGGGGGGCGGGACAGGCGGCGCCAGTCAATTCGTGCCCATGCCTGCCGAAGGCATCAAGCTGCTGCAGCAGCTCTACCGTGAGCCGAACATTGAAAACCTGCGCCGCATGATGCAGGTCTTCGTCTATGACAGCAGCCACCTCACGGACGAGCTGTTCCAGGCCCGCTTGGACAATATGCTGGCGCGGCGCGAGCACCTGGAAAACTTCGTCAAAAGCCTGCAGGCCAATGCGCGCCAATTTCCCGATTTTGGGCCGCGGCTGGGGGAAATCCAGGCGCCTGCGCTCATCATCTGGGGGCGTGACGACCGCTTCGTGCCCATGGACATTGGCCTGCGCCTGCTCTGGGGCTTGGGCAATGCCCGGCTGCATATCTTCAGCCAATGCGGCCACTGGGCGCAGTGGGAGCATGCCGATGCTTTCAACCGCTTGGTGCTGGATTTTCTTCAGCACTGAGCAAGTGCATGCTCAATGTCGTGCACGGCCTCCTGCAGCAAGGGCAGTAGGCGGGGCACGGCGTCTTCGATGCGCATGGCCCGTTTGAAGAAAATGACATTGATGCAGCCCAGCACCCGCGCGCCTGCGCGCACGGGCAGGGCAAGGGCGCGCACTTGATCTTGATGGCGCCAGTCCCCGTCGTTGGCGCCAAAGCCCTGAGATCGGGTTTTTTGCAGCAGCGCATCCACCAGGCGGGCATTGCGCGCCAAGCGTGCCTGCTCATCGTGCCCCTGGCGCAGCAGGCGCAGGATTTCTTGTCGCTCTGTATCCGGGCAGGCGCTCAGATAGGCGCGTCCAACGGCGGTGAACAGCACAGGCATGCGCTGGTCGAGCACCGCGCGATGCAGCGACAGCGGGCTGCTGTGGTGTGTGGACTCGCGCACCACCATGTGCCCGCCCTCCAGCACGCAGAAGTCCGAAGGCCAGATCGCCTTTTGCTGCAAGCGATCCAGGGCCTTGCCCGCCACTTCGCAAACCCAGTCCCCATCGGTGAAGCCATCGCTGAGCAGACGTACTTTCCGATTCAGGCTGTAGTGCTCGTTCGATTGATTGCGCCGCACATAGCCTTCGGCTTGCAGGGTTTCCAGCATGCGCCGCACCGTGGTGCGGTGCAGCCCTGTGGCGCGGCTGATTGTTGAGATGGATGCTCGCCCCGTTGGCGCTTGGTTGAGGCTTTGCAGGATGGCCAGCCCGCGCCGCAAGCTCTCGATGGGTTTGTAGGCGCTGCGCTCGCTGTCGCAGGCGCCCGCACTGGCGCCAGGCACGGCAGGGCGCAGGCGCTCTGCTGTGACGAGATTGGGCGCTGGGCGAGAACTGCGCACGCCTTTGCTGAGCATCGGGCTTGCTGGAAGGCATGAAAAGCCATCCCATTCGGCGTGCCCTGCCTTGGGCGGCTGGCTGGCATAGGTCTTGCGGCGGGCGCTTGGATCGGCGTGATTTTTCATGCCTGGCGGCTCTCCCTCAGCAGGGCTAGTTGGCCGACAAAGCGCCGCCTGTCGGTTTGGCGGGCCATGGCTGCGCTTCTTTTTCCATGCTATGGCGTGGCCAGCCGTATTCCCCAAGGATCAAGGTGTCGAGCTCACGCTCAATGTCTTGCACGCACTGGCGCAATGCGCCCAGATAACGTTCAGCGGCCTTGTCCGTGGTCATGACCCGGCGAAAGAACATGATGTTGATGGCCCCCAGCACACGGTTGCGCCAGCACACTGGGCAGGCAATGGCACTGATGTTAGGGTCGGTGCCGCCGGTGGAGTCTGCATAACCGCGCTCACGCGCCTGCAGCTGCCTGTGCATCAGTGCGTGCAGTTGCTGCGCGCGCGAGGCGTCGTCGTGCCCCAGCACATCGGCCACAGCCAGCATTTGCTGCATGCTGGCGTCCGATACGGCGCTGAGGATGGCCACGCCCAGGGCGGAGTGCAACAAGGGGCGGGTCTTGCCGACCATGGCCCGGTGTACGGACAGAGGGCTGAAGCGGTGCGTGGACTCCTTGATCTCCAGCCGCCCTGCCGTGAAGGTCGCAAAATCGCTGGGCCACTGCACTTGGGCCAGCAATCGGCCCATGTGTGGCCCGATGACTTGCACGATTTGGTCCTCGTCCTTGACGCCATCGGAGAGCTGCTGGATTTTCTTCGTCAGGAAAAACCGCCCGTCACCAGGGCGCCGGTAGATGTAGCCGGACTGCTCCAGCGTGAACAGCAGCCGGTAGGTCGTGGCGCGGTTGATGCCTGTGCGTTTGGTCAGCTCACCAGGGCTGGACCAACCCAGGTCGCTCAATGCGGCCAGCAGCTCCAGTCCGCGCTCCAGCGCCCTGACGCGGGGGTAGGTGTCGGTATTTGACAAGGTGCTTTCCTTCAAGCGCATCTGGGCAGCAAAGTGCCTTTATCGGGCCATGTATGGCCGCCACGGACATCCAGTGTGCTGCCGGTGACGCAGCCCGCTTCAGGCCCGATCAGGTGCGACACGGCCGCTGCCACCTCCTCGGGCTGGCCAGCCCGCTCCAAGGGCGCCAGGCCCAGGGCGGCGCGCTCATCTGCAGGGCGCGGGCGAACGTGCAGCATGGGCGTGTCGATCAGACCAGGGGAGACGACGTTGGCCGTGATCCCTGGCAGCGCCACTTCACGGGCCAAGGCTGCATGCTTGCCTTCTGGTGTGCTCATGGGTTGGGGCTGGGTCAATCGCCCAGGATCTTGGGCAGCCACAGTGCAATGGCGGGGAAGGTCATCAGCAAAGTCAGGCGCATCAGGTCGGCCACCAGAAACGGCACCACTCCCTTGAAAATCGTGCGCAATGGCAAGCGCCCGCCCACCACGCTGCGCATCACGAAGACATTCATGCCCAGAGGCGGAGTAATCATGCCGATTTCCACCAGAGACAGGGTCACAATGCCCCACCAGACCAAGTCATGGCCCATGCCCACGATCAAAGGCACCACCAAAGGCGTGGTCACCAGCACGGCCGCCAGGGTGTCGAACACCGTGCCCAGCAGCAGATAGAACATGGCCAGCATCAGCAAAATCAGCCAATGGGGCATGGTGTCGATGTCCACCAGACTGAGCGTCAGCTGCGCCATGTCGGTAAAGCTCATGAAGCTGGCAAAGATGTTGGCGCCAATGAAAATCACGTAAATGGCGCCGGTATTCAAGGCCGTATCCATCAGCGAAGCGCGCAACTGCGCCCAGGTGAAACCTTTGGCTGTGACGGCAAAAGCCAGTGCCAGCAGCGCACCGACCGATGCCGCCTCTTGTGTGGTGAACAGACCGCCATACAGGCCGCCCAGCACCAGTGCAAACAACACCACCGGCCGCCAGGCCTGCAGTGTGCTTCTGTATGCCAAGGCCCAGTCGAAGGGCTCTGGCGCCGGCGCAATGCCTGGCTTGAGCCGCACCGCCGCGGCAACGGCCAGCACATACATGAGCACGGCCAAGAGCCCCGGCAGCAAGGCGGCCTGGAAGGCGACGTGGATGGATTGCTCGACCACCAGACAGTACACAATCAGCACCACTGAAGGGGGAATCAACGCCCCCAGGGTTCCTCCAGCGGCAATGCAGCCAGCGGCCAGACTCAGGGCGTAATGGCGGCGCTCCATTTCGACGAAAGCCACTTTGCCGAATGTCGCTGTCGTGGCAATGGAGGAGCCGCAAATGGCGCCGAAGCCGCCGCAGCCCAGTACCGATGCCACCGCCAGCCCGCCACGGCGCGAGCTCAGCCATGCCGAGCCCGATTTGAAAATGTCCCCGGACAATCCAGCCCAGGTGGCAAAGTTGCCCATCAGCAGGAACAAAGGGATGGCCGCCATGTCGATGCTGCTCAAGGCCCGGGCCACCTCGTTCTGGGACACGGCCAACGCTTGCTCCGCCCCCAGCGTGAGCGCCAGATAGCCTGCGCCAACGATGGCCAGCGCCACGCCAATGGGCACTTGCACGGCAATCAGCAGATACAACACCAGAAATGCCATACCGGCCTGCACGCCGGCAGAGGCATCTGCATGGACCCAGGCCAGACTCAGCCAAGCGCAGAGCGCCACGGAGCCCAACGCCACGCCAGCAGCGCGCCAGAAGCCGGGCTGAGCGTACGCCCGATTGCGCAATGCCAGCCACCAGGCCCACAGCGTTTTGAGCAATACCGCAGTGGCAGCCAAAGCCAGCACGCCAGCGGCCAGGCCCCACCAACTGGCCGTGGCCCAGCCCAGCACCATGGTTTTTTCGTCATAAGCCCGTGCGTCCTGAGCCCGCAATACCAGTGCCGCCGCAAACCAGCCCAGCACCACGGCTTCGGCCAGATCAGAAACCAAACGCACGGCGGTCTGATTGCGCCCAGCCAGGGCCCGCATCATGTCCATGCGGATATTGAGATGGCGCACGAACACCAGCCCAGCAAGACCGGCCACGCAAATACCAATGAACAAGCCATTGAGCTCGTAAAACCCTCTGACGCTGTATGGCGTCAGGGTGCGCAGCAGGATATCGACGACCGTTCCCAGTGCAATCAGCAAAAGGCCGATCAAAGACAAAAAAGCCAGGCTCTTGCAAAACTTCTCCACCCATCCCTCACGAGGGATGGGCGCTGCATGGGCAGAGGCGCTCATGGTCGCTCAGCCTTGCGGACTTCCTGGATTGCGCTGGAGTAAACCTGCCATATTTTTGGGCCATTTTCAATGGATCCCGTCCAGTGATCGATGACGGGCTGAACCATTTTGGACCAGCGATCAATGTCCGCCGCGCTTGGTGTAATGATGGTGTGTGATGGGTTTTCCTCAAGCTTTTGTCTCAGGCGCTTGTTTTCATTCTCAAGGCCATTTGACCAACGATCAATGAAATTGGCCCCGCCATGTTTTTCCAGGGCCGATTTTGCAGCCTCTGGCAGCTTGTCGAAGGAGCGTTGGTTGATGATGAGAAACACCGTGCCAGACCCCATAGGCGCATCGATGTGCCAGGGCACGAAATCAAGCACCTGCCACGTGTAGAGGGCATTCCAGTCATTGAGGCTGCCGCGCAGAATTTTTTTGGAAAGGCTTTCTGCCGTCTGGGTCACTGGCAAGCCAACTGGGATAATCCCCAATGCTTCCACGGCAGCACTGGCCAGGGGCCCGGCTGCACGTATGCGCTGCCCCTGCAGATCGTCCAACGACTGGATTTTTTCTGTTGAATGGGCAGTCAAAATCCCGGAGGACACCAAGGCAAACACCTTGACATCTTCAAATCCGTCCATCAGCCCGGCTTCGTGCAGGCGCCAGATGCCGGTTGATGCCTCTTTGATGGTGCGTGCCTGGAATGGAATTTCTGGGATGTCTGCGGCCTTGAATCGGCCTGGCATGTAGCCAGTCACGCCCCACCCCATATCCACCAAGCCTCGGCGAACGGCATCGAAAACGTCATCTGCCTTGGCCAGCGAGGCGCCAGAATAAATTTTGATTTTTAGGGTTCCTTGGGAATCTTTTTCAATATCTTTTGCCAATGGCTCATACATGCCTTGGGTGAGGTAGGAGGTGGGCCCTGCAAAATTGGCAAATTTGAACGTCACGGGCTTGCTCTGGGCCAAGGCGAGGCCGCAGGCCAGAGAAATGGAAAGAGCCAATGCCTTGAGCGCCATTTTCATCGTTTTCCCCCATTAAAACGCCATCCTTATTGCCTATCTGCGCGATAGGATGCCGAATTAAACACAGACGGCATCGCGCAATCAATCAGAAATAGCGAGCTGTTCACTTGATAAACATGGCACTGGGGCAAACCCTGTGGGCGAAAAGTGCATCACACGCTCTAGAGGCGGCATGCAAGGCTTTGCCAAACCA